>JAIDUT010000074.1 GCA_029060065.1 Clostridia bacterium
TGCACTTTCCTTCAAGTCGCCTTGACCGGTAATTAGCCGGCACTCTGCCTTGTGATGCTCGGACTTTCCTCATACCTAACGGTCTGCGATAGTCTGACTGTCTTGTTAGATGATTATACCATGTAAAATATACGCTGTCAAGCGTATGTTCAGCAATTAGACATAGCACAAATAGCTTGAGTTGAACGCAGTTCAAATATGTAATTTGTATTGCGTTCAAGTTTTTGTTTTGCGACTAAACTACATTGATATACCTTCTTTTGACATATACATTTTTAACTTTTTAAGCACCTTTGTTTCGATTCTGGATACGTACGACCTAGAGATGCCAAAGACCTTTGCTACTTGCTTTTGCGTCATAGGAGTTCTCCCCTCCAAGCCGTAACGCATAGCGATAATTTGATACTCTCTCTCATCGAGTTGTCCTTTGACAATTTGCATGAGTTTTTCTGCAACGCACTTACTTTCGACCATACCTATCACGCTTTCCTCGTCTTGGCTTATCAAATCAATGAGCGTAACTTCGTTGCCCTCTTTGTCGTAACTGACAGGTTCATAAAGCGACTTATTGCCCAAATTCTTTTTGTTGGCACGCCACGTCATAAGTATTTCGTTCTCAATACACTTAGCAGCATATGTTGCGAACTGCGTTCCCTTTTCGGGAGAATAAGTATTGATTGCCTTGACAAGACCTATTGAGCCTACGCTAATCAGCTCGTCGTTATCATGATAGTTGGAATATTTTTTTGCAACATGAACGACAAGTCGCATATTGTGTTTTGCAAGTTCCTCCCTCGCCTCCTTATTACCCGCATACATTTGCTCCAATAACTCTTTTTCCTTTTGAGGGTCAAGAGGCTTGGGAAAAGCATTTTTACTGTTGACGTAACCGCTAAAAAATAAGACGTTACTTAATAGCGCCAATAATCCTGTTAAAATCATAAGAGCTCCTAAATTATTCGTTACAATAATTTATGAGCTTTATCGACAAATTATAACGAAAAAATAGAAAAGGTTACTCACAACCGAGTAACCAATTATCTCTTAAATATTTATAAAAATATAACTACTTATCGCTATTTTTATCTTTGAGTATGGTATTGATTTCGCTGAGCCAACTCTCAATGTCCTTAAATTCTCTGTATACGGCGGCAAATCTTACATACGCTACTTCGTCGATTTCCTTTAGTCCTTCCATGACGTACTCGCCTATTTGCGCCGACGTAATCTCATCGCTAAGATTATTCTGAACTTTACGCTCAATGTCTTCTACAAGTCTATCGATTCTTATCATTGGCACGGGACGCTTTTCGCACGCCCTTAAAATGCCCGCTTTGAGTTTTGCCGAAGAAAACTGTTGACGCGCCCCGTTTTTCTTTACTACCATTATCGGCGTCATCTCAATAGTTTCGTATGTCGTAAATCTCTTTCCGCACTTCATGCACTCTCTACGTCTTCTTATAGAACTTCCGTCCTCATTTTGACGAGAATCTACGACCTTGCTGTCAACGCAACCGCAATAACTGCACTTCATATCTCACCTCAAAGAATATTCTATAATAAGTATAATACAACGACTTGAGTTTGTCTAATATTTTTACTATAGAATACTATATATAGAGGATTTTAAGATATAAACTTCTTAATTTGCGTACTCATTGACAGATAAAGTCAGCAATCCGTAGGAGCAATTTCGCCTTTTAATTCAACAAGAATAGTATCTTCGCCTATCTTTACTATACAGCGCCACGGTATAAAAATACTGTCCCCAGCCGAAAGACTTTTAATAAATTTTTTATCTCCCGGAACTATTATACCCAAGATTTGTCCGTGGGAATTAAAATTAATGTCGATGACATGTCCCAATTTCTTGCCGTCGCAAATGTTGACCACTACTTTGTCTCTTAAAATACAAAACGATAAATCTGCCATATTTCACCTCTGATAGATTTTATTCCACAAAAAGCAAAATATGACAGATTATTCACAAATTATTTATACTACTAAAACGTCCATATTATAGACATTGTTTTATAATTCCTAGGGCGTTCTTTTCCAAGCGACTGACTTGAGCTTGAGAGATTCCGATACTTTTAGATATTTCCATTTGTGTTTTCCCGACGAAATATCTCAAATTCAAAACTTCTCTTTCCCTCTCAGGCAGATTGGCTATAGCTTCTCGTATTGCTAAATTGGTAGACCAAATCTCCTCGCTTTGCTTAGCATCGCCTATTTGTTCCATTAACAACAATCCGTCGTCGCCGTCGCTGTATACTCGTTCTTGAAGAGATATCGTATCGCTTACCGCATCGAGAGCGCACACAACGTCTTTGAGCGGAACGTCGATTTCCTCGGCAATCTCGAGCATTGTAGGCGAAGTACAGTTTTTCAATTCAAAATCTTCTTTAGCTTTCAATGCCTTATACGCTATATCGCGCATACTTCTACTTACTTTTATGCCCGTTCCGTCTTTTATAAAACGTCGTATTTCACCCGTTATCATAGGTACTGCATAAGTCGAAAATCTTACGTTGAATTTTGGGTCGAAGCCTTCGATAGCTTTCATCAATCCCACCACGCCGACTTGGAATAAATCGTCGCTGTTGGCGCGCGTAGAAAATCTTTGAACCATCGACAGCACCAATCTTAAATTGGCAATAACAAGTTTATCTTTTGCTTCCTTATCTCCCTCTTTAGCTTTTACCAAAAGTTCTGAACATTCAGCTTGCGTAAGTTTAGGCAATGACCTTGTGTCTATACCATTTATCACAACTTTTCTCATAATAGCCTCCTTTGCATATAGCGATACTTAAACGCTATGTAAGAAGAACTATTACCGTAATTGTATTATTTGCAATTTTGCAATGTTTATTCATTACAATTTCTGCTAGTATTTTTATAGATTTTGACGCTTAATCGACTAGCTAAAAGAGGTATTATACTAGTTTAGACATTTCTTTCTTAAGTTTGCTCATAACCTTTTTTTCAAGTCTGGATATATAAGACTGCGATATCCCAAACATATCGGCAATTTCTTTCTGCGTCTTTTTGGGAGAGCCTAAAATGCCAAAGCGAAGCTTAATTATCTGACGTTCCCTTGGAGGAAGTTTGTTGAAAGAAGCTATTAATATTTCTCTCTCAACATCGTTTTCTATATCCTTATATATGACGTCGCTCTCAGTACCAAGCACATCGGACAAAAGCAAAACGTTACCTTCCCAATCGACGTTAAGAGGCTCGTCAAGAGAAAGTTCTTTACGCGTCTTAATTACCTTTCTCAGATGCATTAGTATCTCATTTTCTATACACCTACTGGCGTACGTCGCAAGTTTGATTTGCTTTGCGTCATCGAAAGAATTGACGGCTTTAATCAGTCCTATCGTCCCGACGGAAATTAAGTCCTCAATATCTACGTTGGTATTTTCAAACTTCTTGGCAATATATACCACTAGACGCAAATTGTGTTCTATTAGCAAACTTTTTGCCGTAGCGTCCCCCTGCATATATCTAGATATCAAAGACTTTTCTTCCTCGGGATCAAGTGGCGCAGGCAGAGCCTCACCACCGCCGATAAAGTCAACCTCATTGTCGCTGATAGTAAAAATCTTGTTAATCCAATCTTTTAATTTTTGCCACATATTAACCTCCGTATACCTTATAAATCGCAATGCAATACTACCTTATATTGCCCTTGTATCGTTTCTGATATTCCCGCCATGACTCCGTAAATTTTGTCTTTTTTCCCTTCTTCTTTGAGATAGTCAAGCGGAAAAACTTTAATATTTTTTTTGCCAATTACAGTATCGATTTGAGTATAATCATCAAGAGAATTTAACCCATTTTGTCCATATAATTGAAGCGCAATGCTCTCGTCGATAATTATTGTAGGTTTGTTTTTGTAGTACAGTTTGTTACCGCTGTCGTAGTATGCCTTACAAGTTATTTCCTTACCGTTAGCAGAGATCACTACGGTATCTTCATACCTTGACTTTCGTCTTGACAAGACTATATGCTTATATATTAGCTTTTGAGCAATGACCAATGTCAAGCCCGCAAGCGCAACATAGAACGGGATAAGCGAATTGGAAAGATCGTCCAGCTCATAGGAAAACATACTTGCAAGCCCTGTAACGCAACCGCCTAGCGCAAAAGTCAAGCCGTAAAATATAGCGCTTCCTAAAATATATTTTTTCAATCCGCACTTCCCCAAGACGATAGCCATCATTACAAGCGACAAAACTATTTTGAAAATAAATATATTCAAATAGTCGTATAGAGGTAAGAATACCGCATATACCGTCCCTAAAGCTGAGGAGATAAATATCGCCAATTTGTTAATTTTATAGCGCATAAATCTCAACGTCAGCACTAATACTAATGCATTGATAAGCAGATTATTAAGAATGACGTACTCGATATATACTTGCATATTCGCATTATACTTCAAACCTAATGAAAAAAAGTTCCATTCATGTCGAAAGGAACTTTTATATTATTTTTTATTTAATCGATTACTTATTTTCTCTTTTTCTGTTTAGAAACCTCTTCATGAAACTTGGCGTTTCGTTATTCACTCCGCCACCTTGAGTTGAATCGATTCTCATCGGCTGTTGCTGAACAGGCGGTTGTTGATATGGAGGTTGTTGAACAGGTCTTTGCTGTACAACTTGCGAGATAGGTCCTTGTTGCTGTTGAATTTGTCTTGGCTGAGGATAACTACGTTGCGACATAGGTATTCCCTGTTGTTGCGGTTGAACCTGTGACGCAAAGCCTCTTCTTGCGTTAGGAACATTTTCCGCTTTGCAACCTGCGGCAATTATCGTAACAATTACTTGTTGTTCCAGTTTTTCGTCAACATGGTGTCCAAATATACATTCTACGTCTTTTGCAACTAGTTCGGCAATGAATATATTTGCCTCTTCAAGTTCGTTGTAAGTTATATCTGCAGAAGATTGAATATTGATAATCAAACCTGTAGCTCCTGCAATATTCGTATTGAGAATATCCGTGCTTGCGGCAGACTTTACAGCTTTTATCATTCTGTCTGACGTCGCAGGTCCTTCGCCCATACCCAAGCCTATATGAGAATAGCCCTTGCCTTTCATAACTTTTTTAATATCAGCAAAATCAACGTTGATTTGACTTGGAAT
Source organism: Clostridia bacterium (assembly GCA_029060065.1). Lineage (GTDB taxonomy): Bacteria > Bacillota > Clostridia > Christensenellales > UBA3700 > RACS-045. The sequence goes on from JAIDUT010000074.1 coordinate 5,151, forward strand.
ATTTATAAGGTCGCTTATGCTTCTAACGGCGTTGGAAATAATTTTGTTTACTTTCTCATACGCGCAAGGAAGCGTTATGCTCATATCGCCTTCGACCATGCTTTGATTAGGAATTATAATGAGAGAATCTACATATTTTTGCAATTTCTCAATTCCTTTCTCTGCAATAGTCATCTTCTTGCCAAATTCAATTCTAAGCGGTTTTGTTACCGCAGATATGATGAGCACGTCCGGATTGATTTCCTTTGCAAGTTTTGCAATAACAGGAGATGCGCCCGTGCCGGTACCGCCACCCATTCCCGCAACTATAAATAGCAAGTCTGTGCCTGCAAGCATATCGGTAAGTTCTTTCCTAGACTCTTCAGCGGCTTGTTCGCCCATTGCAGGGTCTGCTCCTGCGCCCTGTCCTTTGGTAGCTTTTTCTCCAATATTGATAGCGTGTAAACTACCTTTAAGATCTGTGCGTTCTTCGTCTGTCAAAACGTTATTGAAAGCGTTGTCCAAGTGAGATTTATCGGTGTTGACCATATAAAATTCAACGCCCCTTAGTCCCATTTTAATCATACTAACTACCGTATTAGTTCCACAACCGCCTACACCTACTACCTTAATTCTTGTTGTCATTTCAGTATTCTCCTTTAACCGAAAATTTTTTCTAACAAACTGTTTTTTCTATTCATTTTTTCCGCAACTTCCATAGTCGCGAAAGCTGACGTTTGATAAGGCTTGTCCCAGCCTGCCATATTGCCTGTAAGTATGCTGACTTCTCGCCCAAGCGCTCTTGCAAAAAATTGAGAAGCGCCTCTGATACAACTCAGCCCACCACCCGTGAGATAAAACTCCGTCATAAGATTGATTGAGCCGACTTGACTTGACGCATCTACAGTCGCCGATGCCTCGTCTTGCGCCTTAATTTCTGCAATACAAGCATTGACAAAGTCAACAAGCATCAATATCCTGTTGTGCAAAAAATTATTGACATCTTTAGCTTTGCACTCATATCTGCGAGAACCAATCTCATATCTATATACGCTTTTGTCATCGCTTTCAATATTGAGAGTAATTTGCGAAAAAAGACTTTGCGCCGTTTCGTATTCCACTCCCATAGCGGTAGCAAGTCCGTCTATCAAAAAACCGCTACCGAAAGACTTGTCCTTTTTATACTTAATTCCGTCGCCCTTGATAAGCGCAAACGTAGTAGAAGCATAACCCACGTCAATCAAAACGGCTCCGTTTACTCTTGCGCTCTCGTCTATTAACTGTCCGCCCTCTGCCCATATTCCGTCTACGAACTTTACGTCCTTAAATCCGAGATTTGTGACGATTGCGTACACCGTCTTTATAAATTCGTCCTTGCCAAAGACGTAAGACATATTAGCGTAAATTTTTTGCGCGGTGCTCCCAATCGGATTGATAGTACTCAATGTTCCGTCAAGCGTGTAATCCAAAGCAGAAGAACACAACGCCGTAAAGCCGATTGGCGCAACTCTCTCCGCTTTGTTATGAATTTGCGACAATATCGACTGACTGACAGTTCTTCTTTTTCCAAGATCGCTTACCATACCGCTTATTTTGATTTGAGTAAACTCCGACGGCACAGTGACGAATAGCGTCCTCTGTCTAAAATTGTAACCGCTTTGAGTAATAACTTCGGCCACATCGTCAGATAAGGTTTCCTCGGATACCCACTCGCCGTCGTAGTAACCGGAATATTCTATCGACGCGTAGTTCTTGACAATAAAACAATTATCCACTGACCTAACGCCGACGACAAAAGCAAGTTTTCCGGAACCAAAATCTAATACTGCCACGTCTTTCATATATTTATTATAATATTATAATATTATAATGTCAACATAGAATAATAACGATTTGCATAAATAACGGTAAAAAATAAAAATTTTTGG
>JAIDUT010000075.1 GCA_029060065.1 Clostridia bacterium
GGGTAGAATATAATAAATCTTTTTTTGGAGGTATATTTATGAAAAAAAGACATTTTTTAGCAGCAATTACCGTAATGGTTTTGGCAATCGTTATGGTAGTATCTTTCGTTGCGTGCGACGGAAATAATGACAAGGACCCGGCAAACATGAAAGGCGAGCAAGTAACCGCCGAGCAGTGGGCGAAAGCTTTTGATTTCAGCGACGCAACAAACGTTACGTACAAGGACGTAATGAGCGGAAGCGAGGACGGTATGGCTTTTACGGTTACCACTATTCGAGAGTATGACGGCGATAAAATGCACTCCAAGAGAACAATGGAATACACCGATGAAAGCGGTGATGCTCAAACGGAAGTAGATGAATATTACAGAGCTAAAGAGGGCGGTAAAATATACCAGTACGAGTACGATGAAGATACAAAAACTTGGTCTCGCGAAGAGATCACCTTCGACGTTGAGTGGGGCATAGGCAACTTCGATACCTTTATCAATGATTTTGATAAGTTCACGTATGACAACGACAAGAACGGTTACGTGGCTACCTACGACGAGTCGCCGCTATTGATTAAGATTATAGGCGGTAAATTTGCATATGCGGAAACAGAAATGAAAGAGGGACAAGAGACGGTTAAAGATACCATTACGATTTTCGGTATAGGTACCACGAGCGTTACGTTGCCTCCCGTCGCATAAGTCGTAATCAATAAAACAATCATTTAAACGCCGATAGTGTAATACACTGTCGGCGTTTTACTTTGTAAAGTTATCCATTGCGAGTTTATTGCCACGAAATTATTGATGGTAATCCTGTTCTTTGCACCCTAAAGCAAAAGACTCTCGAATGAGAGTCTTTTCTAAATTGTCTATGATGAACAAAAAAGATTTTTTTAGGGGATATCAGAAGTCGGGACTTGAACCTAATTTAATATTATAAGAAAATTTGCAATATCGCATCTGTCATTCATACTTGCTTTTTGCTAATGTTTTTGTTATAATCAAAATGTATCAGTGTAAATCTAGCGGATTAAGGATTGTCAAATGGCAAACAAGAACACAAATTTACAAAAAGCAAAAAATACAAAGAATGATGAATTTTATACGACTTATGAAACTATTGAAAGTGAAGTCGCTCACTATGTTCCTCATTTTTATCGTAAAACTGTACTTTGTAACTGTGATGATCCATTTGAGTCTAATTTTTGCAAATACTTTTTGAAAAATTTCAATATACTCAAATTGAGCAGGTTGATTTGCACGTCTTATAGTTCTTCTGCTATTGTTGGTACGCAGTTAGATTTGTATGACAAAAAGCATAAGGGCGTAGGATTTGTTTTAGACGTTAGAAAATTCAGTAGTTCTGATGGAGAAATCTCCGATGATGAAGTTGCAAATTTTCTACGAACTGCAAATGTTATAAAGACATTAAATGGTGATGGAGATTTTAGAAGTACAGAATGCGTTGAGTATATGAAAGAGTGTGATATAGTAGTAACGAATCCGCCATTCTCTTTATTTAGTGAAATTGTAGCGGAGATAATGAGGTATCGCAAAAAGTTCTTGATTATCGGCAGTCAAAATGCAATAACCTATAAAGAAATATTCCCATTGATTCAAAATAGCGAGGTGTGGACAGGATATCGATTTGGAGAGATGAAATTTAGAGTTCCAAATACTTCGCAACCAAGGAAGTATCGCTTTTGGATTGATAAGAGTGGTCAGAAATGGCGAAGCCTTGGGAATGCGATGTGGCTGACTAACCTTGATAATGATAGACGGCATGAGTTTGTTAATATGACGAGGACATATAATCCAACCGATTATCCAAAGTATGATAACTACGATGCTATAAATGTAAAGACAATACGAGATATCCCATACGATTACTATGGAGTTATGGGGGTTCCTATCACGATTATTAATCGATATAATAGTGAACAATTTGAACTTGTCGGCGAAGCGAATCATGGCTCGGATAATGAGTTTGATTTATTTAAGCCAACGATAAATGGTAAAGAAATTTTTAAAAGAATTCTCATAAGGAGAAAAAGCCAATGAATGGTAAAGTGAAATCTTTTAGAATACTTGACTTGTTTTCCGGTGCAGGTGGATTCTCATACGGTATGGAAAAGAACGAGCATTTTAGAACTGCCATTGCAGTTGACTTTAATCCCAATGCTTTGGCTACGTTTAAACATAATATGCCTGATACCCAAATTATAAATGGCGATATTACGAATGGAGAAGTTAAAAAGCAAATTATCGATTTGAGCAAAAAACTTCAAGTTAATATGATTATAGGTGGTCCACCTTGTCAGGGATTTTCGCTTAAAGGAAAGAAACTAGGATTAGACGATCCTAGAAATTACTTATTTAATGAATACTTGAGTATAGTCGAAACATTGCGACCCGATGTATTCACGATTGAAAATGTGAAAGCTCTATTGTCTACTTCTGCAGGATGGTTCAAGAATCAAATTATTGAAAGGGTACAAAAACTTGGTTACCATGTCAGTTATGGAATTCTCAATGCTTCTAGGTTTGGAGTTCCGCAAGCTCGTGAAAGAGCAATCTTCATTTGTTGCAAAGAAAAAGAAATTAGTTTGCCCACAGGCACGGATAAGATTGTAACCGTAAGAGAGGCTATCAGTGATCTTGCATATTTGGATTCGGGAGAAGGTGACTTTGAGCAAGATTATCTAAACAAACCGACAAGCGATTATCAAAGCGCACGACGCAAGAACAGTAAAAAACTCTATAACCATAAGGCTTCTAACCATTCAGCAATAGCAATTAAAAAGTTATCTATGATACCGCCTGAATGTGGGAAAGAACATTTGCCACAAGAGTTATTAGGTAGGCAACAGTTCTCAGGAACTTGGGGCAGATTGAAATGGGATTTCGTTTCGCCAACAATTGATACAAGGTTTGATGCTTCATCTAACGGAACAAATAACCATCCATATCTAAATAGAGCAATAACACCGCGTGAAGCCGCAAGGTTGCAATCATTTGACGATGATTTTATATTTGTCGGTGCAAAAGTTCAAATACGCCAACAAATAGGTAATGCAGTTCCCCCTTTAATGGCAAAAGCAATTGCTGATAAAATCTATGAAGAAATAGGAGAGTAACTTATGAATAATGAAATGGCATACTTACTAGGTATGATTCTCGGGAATGGCGAAATCCAAAGAGATAATAACGAAACGAGGATTACTATAGAAATTCCTCACAAAAATTTATATACCGATGATATGAAGGATGTAAGAGTTTATGTAAAGGCAAGTACTGTTGATATTCGTTCTATTGTAGAGCCTTTAATTGGACATAATCTTGTTATCACACAAAGTAAGCATTCCACAATTATGACTTTCGTTAAAGCAAATGACGAGTATATTACAAGGGAAATACTTCGATTCATAGGCGGTGGTAGACACCATTCTACAATGAGAATGAATCCTGAATTATTTTCAATAACTTTGGACGAAAAGAAGAATCTACTTCGAGGTATTGCCGATGTGACGGGATATATAAGAAAGAGTAATATCGCCTATGGGCAGGACGGAGCGCATAGAGTTTACATAGAAATTCCTGGCAATTGGTATATGGTAATTGATATTGCCAATATGCTGAAAGATGTTGACGTACCTGTTCAAACTATAGATTTTGGGCATCCGAATTTTAGAGACGGCGATATGAAGAAATATAATCAAGGGAAGCCGTATTTTTGGAAGAAAGAACATCAAGTTAAAATTTTTGCCAATGAATTCCTGCCAATAGGATTTAACATCAACCATAAGCAAGAAGCTCTCGAAAAATATAGCGAGGAGTTGTTGGAATTTATTGATCCTGTAAAAACACACAAATTCTATTGGGAGAAAACTATTAGACGTAAAGTAAGACCTAATCATCCTCATGAAAATGACGAATACCTACCTATTGAAATAAGAGGAAAGCATTTTGAATCTTGGACTGATTTGGCAAGGATGTTGGGCTATGGCGAATAACGTAACGAAAGAATTCGAACTATACGAGCCTATGAGGGCATGGCTTCAACAGTATTTGGAGAATAAATATAAAGGTTCAACGGTAATAACGATTGACTCTCATTCGAGGACATTGGATTTATATTTAGAGCAAAACGGCATTGCAGATTATTATCCGCAAGCAATTGGGCTTGATATTCAAATTGATATACTTGGCATTGTGATAAATAAAGGCAAGCCCAATATTGCGTTCATTGAAGCAAAGAAAACACAACTCAATCTTCACGATTTGGGACAATTGTGGGCATACTGCAAGTTATGTGAACCTATTGAAGCATTTTTGCTGTCGTCAGCAGGTCTTGGTAGTTTGAATAAAGTGCTAAACAACTTAAATCGACAGGATTTATTAGATTTTGGCAGTAATAAAACAATTAAGAAGATGCAAGTTGGGAAATGGGATATAAACACAAAGTCAATAGATTATAAAACGATTGTGCCTAAAATATAATTGCAAAATAACTTTTGAGAGTAAAACAATGCCTAAATTGATTTTTAATAATGATGATTATATCAAGTCTTAAAAATATATGGGAACATATGAAATTATTTAATTTGTAAATATTAAACAATCCATCTTGACATCAGGTATAGAATTTTATATAATAATGTCGAAATTGATATATAAGGACATTGTATATGAGAACTACTTTTTTATTGGGGAATGGATTTGACATTAATTTAGGGTTAGAGACAAGTTTTAGAAAATTTTACGATTATTATTTAAAAAGAGATAATAACAATAATGTTATTAAGAAATTCAAGGACGATTTAAGCGAAAATCTTGAAAATTGGTCAGATTTGGAAATAGCGTTAGGTGAATATTCTAAAAATTTCAATAAGAAAAGCGAGCAAGATTTTATTGATTTATTAATTGATATTCAAGACAATTTGGCGGAATATTTGGATAAACAAGATTCTGATTTTGTTCTTTCAGATTCAGATAAAAAGAAAGCTTTAGATGATCTAATAAATTATGATGTATATTTAACGGCAAGAGAGAGGAAAACTTTTTTAGAATATAGAAATTTAGGTGAAAACCGGATAAGTATTATTACATTTAATTACACGAAGACATTTGAGAAAATTTATGAATGGAAGGGAACTCTTAAAGCTGTTGGCAGCAGACAGATTGGGAGCGGTTATTATAAGGAGTTATTAGAGTATTTTGAGCACATTCATGGAACAACTACAAATAATATGATTATGGGTGTAAATGATTCTTCTCAGATTTTAAACGATGAGCTTAAAGACTCTATTAATACATTACGTTCATTTGTTAAAACAGAGATGAATTTTAATGCAGGTACTTTAAGAGATGATAGTTGTGCATCTGCCATTGATAAAGCGGATATCATTTGTGTATTTGGAATGTCATTTGGAGAAACTGATAAGTTTTGGTGGCTTAAAGTAGGGGAGCGTATGGTAAAATCTCCTAGTACAGCATTAGTTATATTTAATAAAACGAAGGAAGTAATTCCCAATAGACATGCGTATTTACAAGAAGGGAGTAAAGAATTAGTAAAGAATATGTTTTTAGCTCACCTTGACTTAGATGATACATTGAAATCTCAAATATCAAAACGTATTTTTGTATGTCTTAATTCCAAAATGTTCAAAGTTAAACTTGATTATACAAATCAGCCAGATGTATTAAATGTGGTAAAAAAACTTTTGGAAGCAGAGAAGAAAAATTTAAAAACTTCATAAAACAATCAAAGAGATATAATTTTATTTTAGTTAGGACTTAAAATATATAAAAACACACGCTTTGGAGTTTAAAATTCGATACGCTCCTTTTGCGTGTGCTAGGGTGGTGCCGAAGGCGGGACTTGAACCCGCACGATGTCGCCATCACCGGATTTTGAG
>JAIDUT010000076.1 GCA_029060065.1 Clostridia bacterium
CATTTTTTAGCAGCAATTACCGTAATGGTTTTGGCAATCGTTATGGTAGTATCTTTCGTTGCGTGCGACGGAAATAACGACAAGGACCCGGCAAACATGAAAGGCGAGCAAGTAACCGCCGAGCAGTGGGCGAAAGCTTTTGATTTCAGCGACGTAACAAACGTTACGTACAAGGACGTAATGAGCGGAAGCGAGGACGGTATGGCTTTTACGGTTACCACTATTCAAGAGTATGACGGCGATAAAATGCACGCCAAGAGAACAACGGAATACACCGATGAAAGTGGTGATGCGCAAACGGAAGTAAATGAATATTACAGAGCTAAAGAGGGCGGTAAAGTATACCAGTACGAGTACGATGAAGATACAAAAACGTGGTCTCGCGAAGAGATCACCTACGACGTTGAGTGGGGCATAGGCGACTTCGATACCTTCAATGATTTTGATAAGTTCACGTATGACAATGACAAGAACGGTTACGTGGCTACCTACGACGGGTCGCCGCTATTGATTAAGATTATAGGCGGTAAATTTGCATATGCGGAAGCAGAAATGAAAGAGGAGGGACAAGAGACGGTTAAAGATACCGTTACGATTTTCGGTATAGGTACCACGAGCGTTACGTTGCCTACAGTCGCATAAGTCATAATCAATAAAACATTCATTTAAACGCCGATAGTACAATACGCTGTCGGTGTTTTACTTTGTAAAGATTTTACATAGCGAGTTTATTACCACGAAATATTGACGGCAGTCCCGCTCTTTAGGGAAATCCTTTTGTTATTTTTTTTAGCAAAGATAGTAGTAATATCTTTAATTTCTATAATCAGCGTTTATAAGACGGCGAAAAAATTAAAAAGAAAATAAATTTATAATAACAATAACTCGCACTTTAAAGCAAAAGACTCTCGCAAGAGATCTTTTCTAAACTGTGGAGAATGCGGAGAAACATATCGAAGACATCAGCAATACAATAAATACAAGACCTATTATATATGGGTATGCAAACGGCACGAAAATACAGGCAAACAAAACTGCAGTGCGAAACCACTTAAAGAAGAAGCAATCGAGAAAGCATTTGTAAGGGCGCTGAACGGCTTATTAAAAGAGCGCGATAAAATACTCGATAAACTGACAAACACAATCGTAGGCGAAATTACGGACGATTGTGGAAGGGATACGCAAGAGATAGACGAGAGCATACAAATAGCTCAAGACCAAATAGTGCAAGCATTAAGACAATACCAACTTGGGCAAATGGGAATTGAAGAATACGAAAGGTCAACCAAGGAACTGAAAAGAGAGATAGATACTCTCAATCTCAAGAGAGCGGAAATCCTAAACGAGCAGAGCAAGGTGCAGTTGGCGGAGTATAGAATCGACGCAGTAAAAAGATTAATGCAAGACGGAACGATGCTTGAAGAATTCGACAAGACAGTATTCAAAAGCCTAGTAAAGAAGATGAAAGTAATAAATGAAAGAGAATTAGAGATAGAGTTTGAGTGCGGAATCAAGGTAAGAGAGATAGTGAAATAAGAGAAAGGCTATGAGAAAAACTGTAGCCTTATTTTTTATATGATTAAAATATTATAATTATTTTAAATGAAAGGAAAATCCTTTTTGTTAAGTCGCAAGGCAAGAAAATCCTTTTCGTTCAATACCAAAGTAAAAAAAATCCTTTTTATACAATGAGAGCCTATTTTTTGAGCAAAGAGCAGTTGAGACCGAAAGAAGAGACAGAGCGGAAGAAAACGAAAAAGTAAGTAAATAAGGCTCAAAATACATAAAAAACACACGCTTTCGGAGTAATTTGTACGCTCCTTTTGCGTGTGTCTTGGTGGCAGAG
>JAIDUT010000077.1 GCA_029060065.1 Clostridia bacterium
AAGGTCAACTCTGCTTTGAACAAATTCCAATACTTTCTTATTTGTAGTATTTGCCATAGTTAAAACTCCTTTAATATATTAAAATTATATTTTTTACCTATAACATTATAGCAAAATAGCTTGGCAAATGCAATCAATCTTAAGTATTTTTTTAGAATGAAAAGAGCGAGGTGTTTTCCTCGCTCTTATTGTGTTTTAATTACTTCTTCATAGCTCTTTGCTCTCTAAGCAAATCTTGATATCTCTCGATTTGGTCGTATCTCAAGTCTACCATCTTCTTTGCGGTATCAAAGGCTTGAGCATCAGATACCAAAACTTCTGTTTCTTTGACTTTGACCTTTGTTCCGTCGCCCGTTGCGTCGCGTCGCAAGTCTTTCATGTACTCGTCTTCCATTTTGAGTAATGCAACCGTAGTATCTTTCTTTACCGTCAACTTAAGCAATGGATTGGTCGTCGTCTGTCCGTAGACCACGAAGTACGTAGACTTCTTCTCTTTACACTTATACTTCGTCAATACGTATTCTTTAAGTCCGTCGAAGTACTTCTTTTGCTCTTTGGTAAGCAAAGCGTACGCTTCGTCAAGAGTAAGTCTTGGAGCTACTTCCTTCTTAGGCTTAGGTTCGGCTTTGACAGGCACTTCTTTGACTACCTCTACAGGAACCTCTACTCTTACTTCTTTTTCGACTATCTTCTCAACTTCTACAGGTACCTCTACGATTTTCTCTACCGGCACTTCCTTAACCACTTCTTTCTCAACTACTTTCTCTACTTCTACCGGCACTTCGACTACTTTCTCCACTATCTTCTCGACAGGGACTTCTTTCTCGATTATCTGAGGTTGATTTGACTGATTAGCGAGTTTTTCCATAATAATTCGCTGTCCTTCAATCAAACTCTTTATCGCTTCGTCATTGACGCCGGACGATGCAACTTCTCGCTCGATAACTCGCTCGTCAGGTTTTTCTGTCATTTTCTGCATCAACAGTTCTTGATTTTCCACAAGTTTCTTTAATATCTCGTCATTATTGGTTGCCGTCGTCGCAATTACTCTCTCGACTATTGTATCAGTTCTATCGCTAGCTCCCTCTGCTATTTGCTTCATTAGCAATTCTTGATTATGAGCAAGTTCTTCTTGCGTCCTCATCATTTGTTGAATTACTTCGTCATTAGTAGAGGCTTGTTGTGGAAGCATTTGTTGCATACCCGGTAGCATTGCCGTCATTGTTTCCGACACTATTCCGCGTATCTCCTCCGCGCCAAGTCCGTAACCGCCCATGTATCCGCCTTGAGGTCCTCCTTGTCCTGCGCCTGCGTTTCCGCCCATCATACCCATAAACATCATGCGCATATTCTCATCGCGCTGTTTTGCATCATTACGCTGATATTCCGCAAAACGCTCTTCGTACTCTTCTTCAGCACTGTTACATCTCTTCTTGGCTATTATCATTATTACAAGAGATACTACCGCTAAGCCCATAAGTACGCACGCTATAGCTGTCCAGGCTGTCATTGCCATTCCCAAGAATACGCCTGCGTATACTGTGTCTAACTTCTCGGCTTTCTTGTTGAACTTCTTTCTCTTGCTGTTGTATCCCGCCGTCTTAGATAGGAATATCATTATCAAGATTATGCTTATTACACTAGCTATCAACTGCCATATAGGAAACTCTTTGAGCTTCTTCAATAACTCGTCTAGCGAGCCAAAGCTTCCGCCCGGGTTCTCTCCGCTCGGCGGTGTTACAGGTTCTTCGCCCTCTGCAGGCGGTTCGTCCCCTAATTCCTCTACTATCTTAAACTTGCATATCGCTCCGCTTCGGATAAA
>JAIDUT010000078.1 GCA_029060065.1 Clostridia bacterium
CTTTTACTGACCCTAACATATTGCAAATTATTTTTACGTGAAGTATAATGTATTTGAGAAAAAACGCCTTTTCAGGCGATTACAAGAAAAGTATACTTTATTTGGAATTTTTCAACACGCGTTGAAGTTCGACAAAATTCGCTCTTGGCGTCCCCTTGAGGGGAAGCTGTCGCAAAGCGACTGAAGGGGTGCAATACCAATGTCATTTCGAGCGTAGTCGAGAAATCTCAACCGATTGAAAGTCATACTTATAGGACACTATATGGAAAAAAGTAATAATAAAAAGAAAATACTCACATTGTTGACAGTAGCGCTTGCTTTAGTTATAGTATTGTCATGCGTAATTGGTATTTTTGGCGATAGCGCTCAAATAAGAAATTATGCAGGAGATAATAGCGACAGTGTGATATCTACGCCATTGGCAAGACCTACCACTCCCACTACCGGTGGATTTAGTTATTTCGCTGACGAAGTAAAGTACGTCTTTACCAATAAAGATAAAGTGGACGCTTTTAGAGCAGGCACCGAAGCTTATGATATTACTACGATTACGGTCAATTCGTCGGACGTTCAAGGCACGCAGACAAATCCTCATGTAATAACGACAATAGACGAATGGGAAGTATTTGTCAAGAAGATGGCGACTGACTCAACTCACGGTACGGGTCAATACTATGTGCTTGGCAATGATTTGGACTTTGCAGGCGAAACTTTTCACCCCGTAGTGAATTTCAGCGGTACGTTTTATGGACTTGGCTATTCTATGAAAAATATCACTTGCGACACATGGCAATATTGGACAGGTTCGGCTTATGCAAATATAGGCACTTCTAATATGGCTCATGGCGGTAACGGTATATTTTGTCAAATCTCAAACGCTACAATTACCGATTTGGTAGTGGCGGATTTCAGTATGCAGAATTTTCCGCAAAACATGACCCTTTTAGGTACAGGTAGCGGTCCTTTTATTGGGGCTGTAGCGGGAATATCGTATGGAAATGACAACGTACTCAATTGCCATACCGTAGGGGAGTATTCTTCTACAATAACTTATTCAAGCCAAATCACTGTTGGTGGCGTAATAGGTTGTAACCATGCTTCGGCACTGAGCGGTAACAAATTGTTAATGTATCGTTGCTCGTCAGAAATAGATGAAATTGTAAAAAGTGGCAGTGTTTCGTTTATTTTTGGAGGTCTTCTCGGTCGTGGTTCAAATGCAAACTTGTATATGTATGATTGCGTATCCAACGGTAGAGTGAATTGTACAGGAGGTACTTATAACCATACAGGCATCGCTACCGGTTGGGCGCCAAGTCCTTCAGTGGTTGAAAACATTGTGGGAACTCTCGACCTGACCACAACTAATAGGCATTGGAGCGGAGCGTTGCTTGCCTGTTCTGGCGCCAATGTTACAATAAAAAATATTTACGTTGATGCTCATATAGGGGCTACTGATGCAACAAAAAATTCTATTCACGCAGTAGCCGGTACTCAGAAAATAGCCTCTGCCAGCAATATCAACGTCGTTAAGGATACGGCATCTTATGCTACTTTTCATAGTGCAAGTGGCTCTGGTAGTTTAGGAGATTCATTATCTAATATCGCAAATGAACCTCACGAGTATGCTAACGGCGATTTAATGTTAGCTTCAGCAAAGTCGTTATTTTCCGGCGCGTCATATTCTAACATTTGGGATACGGATAAAATAGGCGGTTCTTACGACCCAGACAATTCACCAGTACGTAACTATTTAGTAGCGACAATAACGTTTAAGAACTTATTGAGCGAAGATAAAGAAGAAAATATTACAAGCGTACCTACTGACGATTATATGGTAGGGGATGAATTGCCAAACGCAAGTAATAATACAAATTTTGCAAGTTATATAGCATCAAAGACCAATCACGTATTCAAAGGTTGGACAATGGATAAGACGGGAGAAACCGAACCGTATACTACAACGTTGCCTAGCGGAATATTTGGCGACGTAACGTTTTATGCAGTATGGGGCTTACCGGACAGTTACATAACATCAAACATAAAGACAAGTCTTACTTCAGATAAGCCTATAATAGAATACGACAGCGTAGAAAGCATAACTCTAACCGCTAAAGTTACGCATACCTCGCCGTCAAGCGGAGCAATGACTAATCCGTCAGTTACGTATGATTTCGTACAAGACGGAGATGATAAGACTACTACCGCAGGTGTAAAAAGTAGCGGAGTATTGTCCGTCAAGACGGTAAAAGACAGCGGAAAGTATACCTTTAAGTATAGACTTACAGACGGTCTAGAGCCTTTATGGAGATATGACGGAACGCCGAGCAACAGCGTAGACATCAA
>JAIDUT010000079.1 GCA_029060065.1 Clostridia bacterium
TGCTTGAACTATAATGTAAATGAGAAAAAATCGCATTTTCGCGAAAAAAGAAATTTATTCAGTAAAAGTATACTTTTTTTAGAAAAAACGAAGAGATTTTCTAAATATTAGAACTTTTCATAGTAAAATGAAAACCACGCAAAAAATCGCGTGGTTTTTTATTGGACTTTTATTTGTCACCTCGAGCTATTACTTCTTCATTGCCCTCTGCTCTTTGAGCAAATCTTGGTATCTCTCGATTTGGTCGTATCTCAAGTCTACCATCTTCTTCGCAGTATCAAAGGCTTGCGCATCGCTCACCAAAACTTCAGTTTCTTTGACTTTGACCTTCGTTCCGTCGCCTGTCGCGTCGCGTCGCAAATCTTTCATATACTCGTCTTCCATTTTCAAAAGCGCTACGGTAGTGTCTTTCTTTATAGTCAACTTCAAAAGCGGATTGGTTGTCGTCTGTCCGTATACTACAAAGTACGTAGACTTCCTCTCTTTGCACTTGTATTTCGTCAATGCATACTCTTTAAGTCCGTCAAAGTACTTCTTTTGCTCTTTTGTGAGTAAAGCGTACGCTTCGTCAAGCGTAAGTCTTGGCGCTATTTCTTTCTTAGGCTTAGGCTCGGCTTTGACCGGTACTTCTACTTTGACTTCTTTTACAACTTCTTTCTCAACTATCTTCTCTACCTCTACTGGTACCTCAACGATTTTCTCTACCGGCACTTCCTTGACTACTTCTTTCTCTACTATTTTTTCCACCTCTACAGGAACTTCTACTTTTACTTCCTTTTCGACTATCTTCTCCACTTCCACAGGTACTTCGACTACTTTCTCCACTATCTTCTCGACAGGTACTTCTTTCTCGATTATCTGAGGTTGTGATTGATTAGCCGACAACTCCAATATCTTATCCATGAGCTTTTCTATACGCTCATCGTTCTGCTCCATAAGACTTTGGATATTCTTGTCATTCTTATCTATCAATTCTTTTATTGCTTCGTCATTGACGCTAGAAGACGCGACTTCTCGCTCTATAACTCTCTCCGAAGATTTTTGTTCTGCAAGTTGTTGTATCAGCTTCTCATTCTGCTCTATCAACTTTTCTACAAGTTCGTCGCTTCTTGAAGCCTGTTGCGGAAGCATTTGTTGCACTCCCGGTAGCATTGCCGTAACCGTCTCGGAAATAAGTCCGCGCATTTCGTCTATACCAATGCCTTGTCGAATAGTATATGCACCGCCACCCTGCGCGTTCTGTCCGTCAGCTACGTTTGGTCCCATATTAGTATTTTGCGCGCCACCGAACATACTCATAAGCATCATACGCATATTTTCGTCGCGCTGTCTTGCTTCTTCTTCGCGACGGCGGTTTTCGACATCGGCTTGATTGCGAGCGAAGTCCTCTTTAGCATACGCCAAATTATCTTCCGCCTTAACGCATTTATTCTTAGCTATTAGCATTATTACAAAACTTGCAACCGTCAAAGCTATGAATACGCACATTATTATCGTCCAAGTCGACGACGCTAAGCCAAACAATCCGACTGCTCCTACATAATAGTTCTTATACCTGTCTTCCGTAGCCGTTTTTGCTCTCTTTCTTCTGCTATTGTATCCCGCTGTCTTAGATAGGAATATTATTATCAATATTATACATATACCGCTGACAATGGCTTTCCAATACTCTCTGAGTATCTTCATGACGCTTTCCATATTGATACCGCTATCGCCGTCCTTGTCATCGCCATTGTTATTCTTGTTGGTTTCGTCCTCGTCGGGAGCATAGCCGTTCTCGTCCGTTATCTTGAACTTACACGTACCACCCGAGCGTATGAAATACTCGTCCGCTACGCTGTCCTT
>JAIDUT010000008.1 GCA_029060065.1 Clostridia bacterium
TTGACGTTGACCGCGCAGTATTTTGGCGGAACTTGGGATATCTCTCCGACAAAATTCGGTAAAATCTCCAAAATGCGTTGATATTTAGGTAGCTCTGACGTAGCAATTATCTTGCCGGCTCTATCTACAGTATCTCTGGCTTCTCCAAATGTAAACGTGGCTTCGTACTGCTTTTCTTTTGCCAGTAAATAATCAAAAAGTCTTGTTGCATTGCCAAACGCAATTATCAATACACCCTCTGCCATAGGGTCTAAAGTACCCATATGTCCGCACTTTGTCTTTTGATTGATAGCGTGGCTCAAAGCGTTCCTGCATTTGATTACCACGTCGCTTGACGATATTCCAAGACCTTTATTTATTACTGCAAATCCATTCATAAATACCTTTGCTTTATAATTCATCTCTGCAAGCCTTGAGTAACTTGTCCTTGACGTCTTCAAAAAAACCTGATATTCTACAGCCTGAGGCGTTCTTGTGACCGCCACCTCCAAATACTGAAGCTATTCTGGAAGCGTCAACTCTATCGCTAGTGCGAATACTTACCTTATATGAATTATTTTGTTTTGTCTGCGTAATGGCTACCGCAACTTCTACTGTATCTATATCTCTAATATAGTTTATTGCTCCTTCGGTATCGTTCGCGGTGGTATCGGTCGCATAAAAGTCGTCTTCCATAAAGCATATCATTCCAATCTTATTGTCTTCAAAGAATTTGGCTTTCGAAAGAACTCTCATTCTCAAAGTAAATACGTTAAGAGCAACGCTCTTTAGGAAATGTTCGCAGATATCACTTGCCGAAAAATCGTACTTAATGAGCTGTGACGCAATTTCATGCGTCTGACTTGATACGCTTGAAAAGGTAAAACCACCACTGTCCGTGACGAGCCCGCTGTACAATAACTTAGCTACAGTATCGTCAATACAAGGTTTTATTTCGTCCAAAGATTTTATAACCTTATAAGTTACTTCGCATGCCGAACTAACGCCTGCCTCAATAATATTGATATTGCCGTACCTGCTGTTTGTCTTATGATGGTCAATATTGACTTTGAATCTAGCTTTGTTAAAAAGACTATAATATTCGCCCATACGGTCGTATTCGGCGCAGTCACAAGCTATTGCCATATCGCACTTATCGACTTGCTTTTTATTGTATTCGTCGATACCGTCCAAAACTTGAAGAGAACTTCTAAAAGCGCTGTCGCAAAAAAGATATACATGTTCTTTACCGTATAATTTCAACGCCCTATAAAGCGACAACGCGCTTGAACACGTATCGCCGTCAGGATTCTGATGCGATATAAGACAAATACTATCGCTTTTGTTAACAGCATTTATAAACTCTTCATACATTATTCTTGATTATCCTCCGACGGCTTACTCTCATTTTTGTGCAATTCGTCGATTATTTTGGATATCTTCGTTCCATAGTCAAAAGAAGTATCCAACTTAAATCTAAGAGCCGGCATACTGCGCAACTTTATCATATTTTTCAGGCGGGATTTTATATACCCCTCTGCGCTGTGAAGTCCGTCAAGAACTTCTTTCTCCTTGCCGTTTGCGCCCAGAATGGAAACATATACTTGCGCTAGCGTCAAGTCTGAATCGACTTGAGTATCGGTAACGCATATCATTTTTCCGGCTACTCTTGGGTCGCTGACGCCTTCGCGTAAGATTATCGAGAGTTGTTTTTTTAGTTCGGCATTGATTCTTTCGTATCTATTCATTGCTCGATTTGCTCCAAATTATAGCTTTCAATGATATCTCCAATCTTAACGTCATTGAACTTCTCAAGACCTATACCGCATTCGTATCCGCTCGCAACCTCCTTAACGTCGTCCTTTTCTCTCTTCAAAGACGTTAGCGCGCCCTCAAAGATAATTATGCCGTCTCTGACAACTCTGACTTTGGAATTTCTAACAACCTTACCTTTAGTAACGTAGCTACCGGCAATAGTACCGAAAGAAGATATTCTGAACGTTGCGCGAACTTCCGCCTCGCCAAGACTGACTTCTTTGTAGATTGGGTCAAGCATACCTTTGAGCGCTCTAGTCATATCATTGATAGCGTCATAGATTATACTGTATCTTCTTATGTCTATTTTGTTTCGGTCTGCAAGCGCTTGAGCTTTAACTTCCGCTTTAACGTTGAACGCTATAATTATTGCTTTTGCGGTATCTGCAAGCATTATATCAGATTCGCTGATTGCACCGACTGCGCTGTGTACGACAGCAAGTTTAACTTTCTTTTCCGCCATATCTTCATTAAGTTTGAGTAGCGAAGATTTGACAGCTTCGACAGAACCTTGCACGTCGCCCTTGATAATAAGATTGAGAGTTTTTGCTTCGTTTCCGTCTCCGAATATATCGTCAATAGACTTAATCGAACTGAACGCCTGCATCTCGGCTCTTTCTTTATCCGCTCTCTCTTGCGCAACTTTCTTTGCGAGTTTTTCGTCTTTGACAACTACCATTAAATCACCCGCATTAGGCACTTCGGAAAAGCCTTGTACTTGCACAGCGTATGACGGGAAAGCCTCTTTTACTCTCTTTCCTGTATGGTCTGTCATATCTCTAATCTTACCGATTGCGGTACCTGCTACTATATAATCGGATACTTTAAGCGTACCGTTCTGCACCAAGATAGTTGCTACAGGTCCTTTACCCTTGTCAAGGCTTGCCTCTATAATCGAGCCAGTTGCCGAACACTTCTTATTTGCTTTATATTCGTTGACTTCTGCTACTAGCAAAATACTCTCTAGCAATTCTTTCACGCCTTTACCTGTCTTAGCGCTTACGGGACATACTATAGTATCTCCGCCCCATGCTTCTGGCACGAGATTGTGTTCCGTTAATTGTTGCAAAATTCTATCGCAGTTACCGTCCGTCTTATCAATCTTGTTAACTGCTACGATAATTGCTACGTTCGCGGCCTTCGCGTGATTGATAGCTTCGATAGTCTGTGGCATTATTCCGTCGTCTGCCGCGACTACTATAATGGCAATATCCGTAACGTTTGCGCCTCTTTGTCGCATAGCCGTGAATGCTTCGTGACCCGGCGTATCAAGGAAAGTAATTTTTTCTCCGTTGAGATCAATAGTATAAGCGCCTATGTGCTGTGTAATACCGCCGGCTTCTCCGCCTGCAACGTTTGCTTTGCGAATATAATCGAGAAGCGAAGTCTTACCGTGGTCAACGTGTCCCATAATAGTAACGATAGGCGGTCTTTTGACAAGTTTAGTATTGTCTACTTGCGCTTGCGTATCAATAATATCCTTGAGCTTGTCTTCCGCGCTCTTGTCTGCCTTGAGTTCCAAAGTAATGTCGTAATCGATAGCAATAAGTTCGGCTTCTTCAAAACTAATCATATCGTTTATCGTGGCAAACTTGCCCATATCAAACAACTTTTTAACAATTTCCGTTGCGGACTTGCCGATTTTTTCACTGAATACTTTGATTGGCACGCGTTCGCTGGTAAGTACGGCATGGTCAATCTTGACGTATTGAGGAGTATTGGTATCTTTCTTGGACTTCTTCACTTTGACGTATCTTGCGGTATCGCTGTCGTCCTCAAGAGTTGCGTCATAAGCGTATCCTCTCTTCAAAAGATCTCTCTTGGTCATTCCTTTCTTTTCGTCTTTGTTAAAAGAGGTCTTTACGTCCTTTTTCTTTTTATTGTCCGTCTTATTATTAACCGGAGCAGGCGCAACAACTTCAACTCTGCTCTTAGGCGCAAAAGGTTTTTGTCCCCCTTGTCCTAAAGGTCTTTGACCTCCACCGACCGGTCTGTTTTTATCAAATTGCGGACGGTTATTGTTGCCACGGCGTACCATGTCGGGGTTGATATATGTCTGTGTCTTTTGCGGAGCAACTTGAACGGTTTTTTGATTTACGGGTTCTTCAACAACCTCTTCTTGAGGAGTGTCAATCGTTTCTTGCTTAACAACTTCTTCTACCTTTTCTTCGCTGTCTTGTGCGTCTTCTACAACTTGACCTTTAGCAGAAGCTAATTCTTCCGCCATTTGTTGTTCATATATAGCCGTCAATCTCTCTTGTTTCAAAGAGTTTACCTTATCCAAGAGTCCTTTAATTTTACTCTTTGCTCCGACAATTTCGTCTAAAAAAGGCTTGGACACGTCTTTCAAAAACGAGTCTATCTCCTTCAAACTCTTAAATTGTTCATTCTTATTTTCGTTGTTATTCATAAAATCACCTCCGTCCTTTTTGCGGTGACCGCCGTCAGTCCTCGCAATACTTAAGTATTGCATTTGCCAACGACTCGTCTAATATGGACAATACTTTTATATTACTTCTCTTTAGAAGATTGTTAAGATAATCAGTAGGCAAAGTCAAACTCTTTGCTTGCTTTTTTTGGCAGTATAGCGAAAGTTGTTTTGAACTGTTCGCTCCCAAAGAACCGTCTATAAGTATCAAATACGGTACGCGTCTTCCTCTCTCGAGATTATCTACGCCCCATACGACCTTGCCGGCTCTGACTGCAAAGTTGATATAACAATCAATCTTGCCTATTTCCGTACTGTTCTTTAATTGCATCGTATACCTCAGGGGCTATCTCTTGAGCAAAGTTCCTATTAAGTAGCCTATTCTTGACACACTTATCTATGCAAGCTACGCTGTCGCAGATATACGCTCCTCTGCCTGCTTTTTTACCCGTAAAATCCAAGGAAATATTTCCGTCCTTGTCTTTTACAATTCTCAACATTTGCTTTTTTTCGTATGCGTTTCTACACGCAATACACATCCTAACAGGCTGTTTTTTCATATTATTATTCGCTTATTTCGTTTATATCGCTACCTGCCAAAGACGAATATGGCTTAACGTCGATTTTCCACTCGGTGAGTTTTGCCGCAAGTCTTACGTTCTGTCCCGACTTACCGATAGCCAATGAAAGTTTGTCATCCTCGACAATAGCTTTTGCGCTCTTCTCTTCAGGATTAAGCATAACAGCTATTACTTTTGCGGGAGAAAGCGCTCTTGAGATATATTCGCCCATATCTTGGCTATATCCTATTATATCGATTTTTTCGCCGTTAAGTTCTTGAACTACGCTATTGATACGCATACCCTTTTGTCCTATACAGCTTCCCACTGCGTCGATAGAAGAATCCTCAGCGTATACAGCCATCTTTGTACGGTATCCTGCTTCTCTGACAATTCTCTTGATATTAACGAGATTAGCCTTGATTTCAGGAACTTCCATTTCAAAGAGTTTTTTAACAAAACCGTTGCTGGCTCTGGATACCATAACTTGTGTAGCGCCTCTTTGATTGGTGCGAACGCTCTTAACGTACACGTTGATTACGTCGTTGACGTTGTATTTCTCTCCTCTGATTTGCTCGGAAGGTAACATTACGCCCTCAAGTTGCGTACCTGCCATTTCCAAGTATACGGTGTCGTTTTCAACTCTTCTTACGATACCCTTGACGATTTCACCTTCCTTATTGTTCATCTCGTCTTTTATGAGTTCTTTTTGTATCTCGTTGTTCTTCTGAATGATAACTTGCTTAGCTGTTTGAGCTGCGATACGAGAAAAGAGTTTAGGAGACAAATCTTCTTTTACCAAATCTCCCACTTTATAGCTGTTTTTGATAGCCTTAGCGTCTTGAAGAGATATTTCTTTATCTTCGTCTACTACCTCTTCAACGACAGTTTGATAAGCGTAAATCTTTATTTCAGATCTTTGCGGATTGAGTGAAACCGTAACAGGCTTCTGCTTTCCGTTTTCTTTCTTATATGCCACGGAAAGTCCAGTCTCAAGCGCGTCAATAAACTGCTGTTGCTCGATTCTCTTTTCTTTTTCAAGCGCGCTTAGCGCCAGAAAGAAATCTTTGTTAATCATTTTTGTCCTCCTAGAAGTGTATAGCTTCCCTTATCAAAGCTATATCCTTTATATTAAGTTTTAGGTTTTTAGATTTATATTCCAACTCGACTTCTTGAGCATTTTCGTCGTAGCCGAGAAGAATGGCGTTAAATTTCTTTATCTTACCGAGCTCTGCAATAGGCTTGTAGAGAGAAACTTCCATCTCAAGCCCCATCTTTTTTTCAAAGTCCCTAGTCGTCTTAAGCGGTCTGTCAATACCGGGCGACGATACGTTGAGATTATAAGGAGCTCCGCAAGTAGGGTCTAGCTCGTCAAGCGGTGCGTCTATAGCATTGTGTATCAACTCGCAATCGTTTAGATCTACTCCGCCGTCCTTGTCAATATAGACGATAAGAGTGTCTTGTCCGTAAAGTTTTTTATACTCGACGTCGACCAGCTCCATACCGCTAGCTGTTATAATAGGCTCGACAAGTTCTTTGACACAATCGGTAATCTTCGACATAATACCTCTTTTTATAATTTAAGCGACTGTGTAAGACAGTCGCTCTAGTACTCAACTATTGCACTAATAATATATCATATTTATTTGCCAAGCGCAAGCGTTTTATTCTAATTATTTAATATTATATATATTAATATAAAATATTTGTATTAATATATCGGTACATTAATGTTGTAATGCGTTAGTTTATTATGAACTATCGCGTCATAAATTTATCGTCCATAAGTTTAACGAAGACTTTTGCCGTAGCTTCAGCGTCCTCATAAGCTCTGTGCGCATTTCTGTTGACTATCCCGTAGTGGTCGCAAAGCGCTTCAAGCGAATGACGGCGAGAGCCGGGAAGCACGTTTCGCGCTTCTGTCAATGAATCAACCATTTCATTATATAGCGGATAACCAAGTTGCCCCGCTACGCGCTTTATAATCTTGAAATCAAATCCCGCGCCGTTATGAGCAACCAATACGTACCCTTTACAGTAATCTACGAAAAAGCCGAATACATCCTCTATATAAGGAGCATTCTTAACGTCTGCGTCATATATATTATTTACCTTACTAGCTCCTTCCGGAATACTTCTCTTCGGGTCTACAAGCGTATTGTAATACTCCACTATCTTGCCTTCTTCGAGTTTTACTGCACCAAGTTCTATAATATCATCCGTTTCGGTATTAAGCCCCGTAGTTTCTAAGTCAAAGACTACAAACTTATTGTTCATGATATAGTCGCAATGTCCAAGCAAATCAAGCAGACTGTCGTTCATATCCACTTCGTACGCCTTGGGAGATTGAAAAATTTTAATTTTATTGGCAAGTTTAATATCCTCACGGCGTTTTGCAAGCGCGTCATAATTTATCTTGCAGAGCGCAAGTCTGACTACAGTGAGTTCGTTTTTGTCGGAAAAATCGCTATATTTATAGTTGCCCAAAATGACTACGTCGTCGCCTTCTTTAAGCATATCAAGGCAAGTAGTATGTTCTCTCTCACCCTTTTTCGGCTTGCGTATTTTTGCAAAATAGATACAGTCCATCTTGCCTGTAGAGTCGGAAATTACAAACTTAAAGAGTATGTTCTTTAACCTTCTATCGGGAGATTTTTTATCTATGATATTTATGCGTTTAAGTTCGCTCACAGTACCGCAGACGCAGATACCGTCCATTTCTTTTTTGTATTTTTCTATGTATCTAGGTTTACGATTAATGTCTTTGCCTACCAAATAATGATAATCGCCGACTATCTCAATCTCGCCGTTGTCAACGTATTTTATATCCTCTCTCTCTTTGAGCAACTTGTCCGTATCTACTGCTTTGCACACTTTGATATTGACAACAACTTTGTTTACGCAATTTTGGTTAAATATATGCTTGGCAAGTTTTTCTTTAAGACCGCTATTTTCGCAAAAGTACTGCGCAGTGCTGAATACGTAAATATCTATTACTATCCTATCCGCTTCTATTCTTACGTCAGTCATCGACGGATCCATTTGCGTTAAAATTGTCTGGTACTTTAGTGAAATAAAGTTGAATACCTGTTTGGAAATAGCTTCTTGATTGATTAGATTTTTGACAAAAGCAATTTTCAAAGCAAAGGAGCTTGGAACTTGACTTCTGCAAAACTCCTCGATTACTTTTTTATCTTTCTCTGAGAACTTGTCGTCTGTAATATCTTGCGGTAATAGACAGACTACGGAGAGCGAATTTGCTCCTACGTCAAGATTGAGTTTCGATATTCTCAAAAAATCGTATTTATTGTTGGTAGCCTCGTTTAGTTTGTCTATAAATTGCATATTTTTTTACCCTATAGTAAACATAATAGAACGCTTGATTAAGTTATCGTCTATTATGTTTGTCAGGCATATTAACCTTTGTATTCTATAATATATTTTTTCAGTACAGGCAATATATCTTGATTGTCTACGCTCTCAACGAACTCTCCGTCGACAAATATTGCAGACTTATCTTTACCGCCGGCAACCCCAAGATTGGCGCCTTGCGACTCGCCTATTCCGTTGACGACGCAACCCATTACGGCTATCTTAAGTCTTCGTTTGATATCTTTGCACATTTCCTCGACTTGTTCTGCAAGCGACTTGACGGCAATATTTGTACGAGCGCAAGTGGGACATGAAATAATCTCACAATAAGGATACGGATACTTATCGCATGCCTTAAGTATGTCCTTGGCGGTTTCGACTTCTTTGACAGGGTCATCGCTCAAAGATACTCTAATGGTGTCGCCTATGCCCTCGCATAGCAATGCGCCTATGCCTATAGCAGACTTCACAACGCCGGTGTGATAAAGTCCTGCTTCAGTAACTCCTAAATGCAACGGATAATCACAAGCCTCGTCTAGCAGTCTATATGTATCCAACATTACTTTGACGTTAGACGATTTGGCGGATATGACTATATCGTAAAAGTTACATTTCTCAAGTACGCTTACGTATTCTAATGCGCTGTCTTTCATTGCGACAGCCAACGGCTTTGACTTATGGGCGCTGTCCAAAGACCCTCCGTTAACGCCTATTCGCAAAGCAACTTTTCTTTCTTTTAGATAATCTGCGAGATATTTAGCTTTATCAACTCCGCCGATATTACCGGGATTGATACGTATTTTACTAACGCCTGCATCTGCAGACATTAGCGCGAGTTTGTGCGAAAAATGTATGTCGGCTATAATCGGAACTTTCACCGCTTTGACTATTTCTTTCAACGAAATAGCGCTGACTTCGTCAGGCACAGAGCATCTTACAAGTTGACATCCCGCATCTTCTAAAGCCTTGATTTGTTTAATCGTAGCGTCAATATCAGATGTCTTGGTATTGGTCATTGACTGAATAGATACGCTTCCATCACCTATTGAAATATTACCGACTTTAACTACTCTTTTCATTTTATCCTCTCTACGTAAATGTACTTTTGTTATTGTAATTGTATAGCGCGCTATCCAAAGAAGTGTAACAAGTCCAGCAATATCGCCAGAGCAAGCAACACAATAAGTCCTACAAAGTGTACCATGCCTTCAACTTTTCGATTGATAGGCTTGCGTCTAATGCCCTCTATTATTGCAAAGACAATTCTCGCTCCGTCAAGCGCAGGCAATGGCATTACGTTCATTATACCAATAGACACGGAAAAGATACAGAATATGCCCACTATAGTATGAAATCCTTGCCTAACCGAATAAGCTAAAATGGAAATTGAGGTAGCTGTTCCACCTACAGATTTGCTGACGGATACCGTGCCGTTGAAAATTAATTTTAGCGACTTACCCGTCACTCTCAACACATCGTAGCCAAACCTTGCTCCTTGTCCCAATGCTTTGCCAAACGACAATTTCTGCGCGCTAAATATATTACTTAGCGCCATACCCAAGCCTTTGCTTTTACTTACCTTTTCGACTAGTATTTTATCTCCGTTTTCGTCAGTTTCTCCGCTGTCGGTATATGACAAATAGTATTGCTTTTGAACTTCTAACGTTTTCTTCTCGCCTGCTCTCAATACTACCACTGTCAAATTATCGTCGCTGTCTGCAATAAGTTCACTCAAACGCGTTGCATCAAGCATGCTGTAAACTTCTTTGCCATTAATCGATAAAATCACGTCACCCTTTAGCAATTGCTGTGAATCTTCAATAATTTGATAATTCTCTTCATCGACGTATTCCACGTGTTGATATACTTCTCCAACGACTGGAAAATACTCTCCGTACGCGCTGAAAAATATTGTAATTACTATAAACGCAGACAAAAAGTTGAAGCCCGCGCCTGCAAACAATACTATTATTCTCTGCCATATCGGACGGTTGTTGAAATCATGCGGGTCTTTGCTCTCATCGTCCTCGCCACCAAAAGCGCAAAAACCTCCGAATGGAAACATACGAATAGAAAAGACTTCTCCTGTCTTCTTGTTAGTTTTAGAAAATAATTTAGGTCCAAAACCTATGGCAAACTCATTGATTTTGAATTTGAATATCTTTCCAAACGTATAGTGTCCCAATTCATGCAATATAACCATGAGCATAAGACAGAACAGAGCCACCAAAATATAACCTATCCACTTCAGCACTTCCAGTCCGCTTATTGCCAACGTCAATATCATTTTCACCTCACCCGATGAGCTTGAGTACGTACTGCCTCACTTCACCGTCTACACAATATATTTGCGCTTCGCTTTCTATTCTCTGTCCTTGATAGAACTTATCCAAAGCGCGTCTTATATAATAAGGTATGTCGTAAAATTTGATTTTATTATCTAAATAGGCTTTTACCAAAATTTCATTGGCAGAGTTCATAATTACAGGCGCTATTCCTTTTTCTTTTGCGCAATACTTAGCTATCGCAAGACATGGAAATCTATCTTCGTCAGCTTCCTCGAAAGTCAAGTTCTTACCTATAAAGTCATAGGTATTAAAAGCGTAATCTCCCCTTTGCGGATACAACATTGCTATTTGTATGGGCAGTCGCATATCCGGATAACTCAGTTGCGCAATTACGCTACCGTCGGCGTACTCGACCATGCTGTGCACAACGCTTTGCCTATGTACAAGTACTTTTATGTCGTCTACGTCGACTCCGAATAAGTGCATCGCCTCTATTATCTCCAAGCCCTTATTCATAAGAGTTGCGCTATCAATCGTCACTTTTGCGCCCATATCCCAATTTGGGTGCTTTAAGGCGTCGCAAGCCCTTGCATCTTCTAATTTATCTTTAGACCAATCTCTAAATGCGCCACCGCTTGCTGTCAATAAAATTCGCTTGACGTTCTTAGCAGTCAAAGACTGCCATATTGCGCTATGCTCGCTATCGACAGGCAATATTTGTACTCCCTTTTCTTTTGCAAGTGGCATAACTAATTCACCGCCTGCAACTAAAGTTTCTTTATTTGCCAACGCAATATTATTACCTCGTTTTATTGCCGTAATCGTAGGCTTCAATCCGCTTATACCCACAAGTCCGTTAATAAGTAAATCTACTTTTACGTCGGCAAGCATACATACGCCTTGCTCACCAATAAAGACTTGCACGCAAGGAAAAGAGGCATTTATCTTATCTGCCAAAGCATTGTCACTCACCGCAAGGTATTTTGGAGAATACTTTTTAATTTGGTCTAATATTAACTCATTGGATTTACACGCAAGCCCCACCACCTCAAATTCGTTGGGATATTTGTCTACAACTTCAAGAGCTTGCGTACCTATAGACCCGGTACTTCCTAATATTATAATTCTTTTCATTTCGTCAGCCTTTACACTAATTATTATAACAATTCCGTTACGCGTTAACTGCAGTGACTATTCCTATCAACAAATATACAAGCGGTAAAATAAAAATAATGCTGTCCAGTCTGTCCATCATACCGCCGTGTCCGGGGAAAAGTTTGCCAAAGTCTTTTATACCCGCCTTACGCTTTATCCAACTTGCGCCCAAATCGCCAAGTTCGCTCAATACTCCGCCTATTAGTCCGAATATCGCGTATACAAATCCGGATACAAGCAGATTATCCGAAATTTTAAGAAGTCCTACGTTGTTGAAATTCACAAAAAGCCCCGTCACGTCAAAGAGTACGAATACGAGCATCGCGCCGATAATTCCGCCTAAAAGTCCGCCTATAGCTCCGCTTATCGTCTTTTTAGGACTTATATTGGGACATAGCTTTTTTCCTTTGCAAGTTACGCCGACAAAGTACGCCATAGTATCAGTCATAATAGGCACCAACAATGCAAGGAATATTCCCAACAGTCCGTATTTAGAATGATTTATAAAGAAGAACGTAGAAAAAATACCCAATGGATAGATTAGTATAAATATAGTCGCAAGCAAATCGTTGAGTTTGAATACTCCGCGATTTGCTATATCTACTTCTTGAGTAGCGTTTTTCTGTAATTCGCTGATATTTTTCTCTTCGTTTTTTTGCTTTTTGGTTTTATGTATAAGCGTAAATTCTATAATAGCAATCATTACTGCCAAGAACAACGTACTGAAAGCGCCTATCTCACCCTTTTGAATAATCCACTCAAATGCCAAAATCATCGGATAAATAGCAACGCATGCAAAAATCAAACTTCCCTTTATTGCATTGAAGCCTGCCTTTTTGAACGCTTGAGCCATTTCATATACGCCCAGACAGCATATAGCAACTCCTACCAAGTCGGCAAATTCTACGTATATCTGACGAAGTCCCAAAATCGTTGCGAAAACTACCGCCAATAGAACTACTGCTGTCAAAATTCTTTTGAGCATTATTAAATTCCTCCAAATCGTCTATCTCTCTTTGAGTATTCCAAAAGTATTTCATCAAGAGTACTCTCGTCAAAGTCTGGCCAATATTTATCTAAAAATATCAATTCGCTATAAGACATCTGCCAAAGCATAAAATTGCTCAACCGTTTTTCTCCGCTTGACCTAACCACAAGGTCCAATGGCGGTAAGCCTGCAGAATATAGACAATCCTCAAGCATTTGCTCGTCAATCTCTCTAAGACCCGACTGCAATATAGTATTTACAGCTCTGACAATCTCTTGGTGCGAGCCGTAATTGAGCGCTATATTGACAATTAAACCGTCGTTGTTTTTGCTTGCGTCAATTACTTTATTGATAGCATTTTGCGTAACCTTAGGTAATTGAGATAAATCTCCGCTAAATCTAACTTGATAACCTGATTTGACATAATCCTTCATCTCTTTTTTAACAAATTGTGTTATCAAAGAAAATAGGAACTTTATTTCAGCCTGCGGGCGTTTAGACCAATTCTCGCATGAAAAGGCATACACGCTCACGACTTTAACTCCTTTTTGCGAACATGCCTTGACGATTTTTTTAAGCGCTTCTGCGCCTTGACGGTGTCCGTCACTGCGAGAAAGACCCCTCTGCGTCGCCCAACGTCCGTTGCCGTCCATTATAAAACCGATATGCTTAGGTATTTTAAGTGTCTGTTCCATTTTGCTACCCTAAAACCGTCAAACCTATAAAAGGTTTTTCTTTATACCGACATTATTTCTTGTTCTTTATCTTTCGTCATCTTATCAACAACGTCAATTTGCGAAGCAAGTTTCTTATCGACGTCTTTTTCGTACAAAGTTGCGTCGTCCTCAGAGATAAGGCTGTCTTTCTTCATTTTCTTGATGCTGTCGTTTATATCTCTTCTAGCGTTGCGAAGCGCTACCTTGGTATTCTCTGCCAAAGCCTTAAGCGATTTACAAAGTTCTTTTCTTCTCTCTTGCGTGAGTTCCGGAAATACCATTCTCAATACTTTACCGTCATTGGTAGGCATAATTCCGGTATTAGCGTTAATGATAGCTTTCTCTACTTCTTTAAGTATTGACGTATCCCAAACGCTTATAAGCAACATTCTTGCCTCAGGTACTTGAATATTGCCGATTTGCTTGAGCGGAGTCGGCACTCCGTAATAATCAACGACAACTTTATCCAGAATATGCGGATTTGCTCTACCTGCTTTCATATTGTTGAATTCATATTGAAGAGAAGCTATGCTCTTGTCCATTTTTGTTTCAAATTCGTCAAAAACTTCTAAAACTTCCATTAGTTCGTATGCCATAATATGCGCTCCTTAAAATTTGCTATCATAATTATATCAAATGTCAACGGCAAAAACAATATTTTTTTATAATTTTTCCTTATTTTTATTTATATATAATAAAATAGTATTTTTTTATGTTGTAACCGTTCAAAAAGTAAGACAGGACCATAGTCCTGCCTTGATTAATTTATTTATGTCATTATCGCTCGCAATGCAATGTCATTTCGACCGTAGCGAAGCGAAGTGGAAAAATCTCTATCGCTTAAAACTTCTTCACTATTCACTTTTACTTATTACTTTTTGTAGCCCCATACTACTGGTCTATTGTGAGGGTTCCAATCACTATTCCACTCACGAGGTTGACTTTCCGCCTCGCAATAGATTGTCAAACTGCTACTATGACACACTAATGCACTGGCCCCTATGAAAGCTACACTGCTTGGTATCTCTATGCTATTTATATCAGTTGCACAATATAGTGCATAAGTATTCATTTCCGTTACTTGATACAACTTCCCTTTATAGCTTACATTACTAGCTATCGTAATGTCTCCCGAGATATAAGAATGCCCCGATACTTTTGCTATTCCGTCTTTGAGAGCATATTGTACTCCATTATCGGCTACAGCGTATATATATCCATCGTCTGCTATATCATTACTAATATAATTGTATACAATAGGTATTCTTTCAAAAGAATCGTCTAAAATATTTATACCCTTCCAATCATTTGGCAACTCTAAATTTGAATATTTAATAACAAGACTATAACAACCATAGAATGGGGCAATTACACTTGTAATATCACTTGTTAAATCTATACTTGTCAAACTATAGCAATAAGCAAAAGCGCCATTACTTATTGACTTAATACTATTTGGAATATTGATATATGATAAACTATAACAATAACCAAAAGCCAATTCTCCTATTTCTGTTACACTATATGGTATTTCCACGCTTATTAAATTTCTATTACCAGCTGGCTTGTTAGAACTACCAAGACTACCATCACCAATCTCAATACTATCACTCGGTAAATCTAAAAATGCCCCATCCCCAATACTCGTTACTCCGTCAGGTATTACTATTCTTGATAAAGTCTTGCCATATTCCGTAAGTCCTGTCAATGTTGTGCCTTCAATAATAACTGCTTTGGAATAATCTATATCGTCATCACCGTCAAATTTTGGCGGTTGATTGTTTTCGTCTATTATTATAGTGCCGTTATCTCCACTGCCTGTATTGCCACTCGGAGTAGTATCGCCTTTTCCGTCGCAAGATACGAAAGCAGTTGTCAAACATAAGATACATAACATTACAATAATAATTGTGATTTTGTTTTTCATTAATTATCTCCTAATAAAATTCCAAAAAAAGTATACTTTTACTGAATGGATAATTTGACAAAAAACTAAGAGTAAATTATAATATTTTATAGAAAAAACTATGATTTCATAAAATTTCAGTAAAAGTATACTATTTTAATAGAAATTAAAAAATTTATAAGATTATAGAAGTTTTGTTAGTAAATATAAAAGACACAAAATATTTTTTCGCTCGAAATGACAATTACGATTTAATATTAATAACTAAAAGGTATGTACAAAAATCTGTACATACCTTTATTATTACGTTGCCTTAAGGTAATTTATAACTTAACTCATGTGAGAATATTAATGAATCAACGTACCTATCTTCTCTCCGCTTACGGCTTTGAGCAAACTATTCTCTTCTTTAAGCGCAAAAGCAATGATTGGTATCTTATTTTCCATACAGAGCGTAATAGCCGTTGCGTCCATTGCTTGCAATCCATCTTGAACGACTTTCATATAAGAGAGTTCGTCATACTTCTTTGCATTTGGATTTTTCTTCGGGTCGCTATCGTATACGCCGTCGATATTCTTTGCAAGCATAAGTACGTCGGCGTTGATTTCAGCGGCTCTTAATGCCGCGCCCGTATCCGTTGAGAAAAAGGGATTGCCCGTACCGCAAGCAAAGATAACCACTCTGCGTTTTTCAAAGTGACGCATAGCTTTACGCAAGATATACGGCTCTGCAATTCTAGTGATCGTCAAAGCAGTCTGCACTCTACACGGCACGCCTTCAGCCTCTAGAGCGTCTTGCATGGCAAGAGAATTCATTACGGTTGCCAACATTCCCATATGGTCCGCCGCCGACCTCTCCATTTTCAACGCCTGTCTTCCTCTCCAGAAGTTGCCTCCTCCGATTATTATACCGACTTCTACGCCAAGGTCGTATACATTTTTAATTTGATTGACCACGTACGATACGACAGTCTCGTCTATGCCAAAGCCTTTATCGCCTGCCAATGCTTCTCCGCTAAGTTTTATAATCACTCTCTTATACTTTATCATATACCCCTCCAATAACCCTCTTATATTTTGGAGCCTTTGATTAAGTGACGCAAAATTTTCGCGAGAACTTATGAAAAGGCTCTATTGTAAAAAAGGAAAACGAAAACGTTTTCCTTTTGTGCAATTAGTTTTTCTTCGCGCTGTTGATTTGAGCCTGAACTTCGTCAGCCAAATTCTCTTCCTTTTTCTCCAAGCCTTCGCCCATAACAAAACGAGTAAATCTTACAACGTCTGCGCCGGACTCTTTGAGAAGAGTTTTAATCGTCTTGTCGCCGTCCTTAACAAACGGTTGTTCTACAAGACAAACTTCCTTGTAATACTTGTTGATACGTCCCTCAACCATTTTCTCAATAATGTTGAGTGGCTTTGGCTTATCTTCATTGAGAGCCTGAGCTTTCAAGATTTCTTTCTCTTTCTCTATTTCGTCCTTAGGAACTTCGTCTACTTTTACGTAAGAAGGATTAGCCGCTGCAATTTGCATACATATATCGTGAGCAAGTTCTGCGCTAGCGTTACCGCTCATTTCTACCAATACGCCAATCTTTCCGCCCATATGAATGTAACTATCAAGCTTACCTGTGTTAGCGTACTTCGCAAATCTTCTGATAGCAATCTTTTCGCCAATCTTAGCGACTGCTTCAGCGGTAGCCGTAGCCATATTCTCGCTTACTTGCTCAACGCTGTCCACATTGTTGTTGGCAATATACTCGGCAACTTGCATTACAAATGCCTTATATTGATCTCCTCTTGCAACAAAGTCTGATTCGCAGTTTACTTCAACAAGCACACCGCATTTATCATTAATATAAGCCTCAACGATACCTTGAGAAGCAATCTTACCGGCTCTCTTAGCGCTGGTAGCCATACCCTTTTCTCTCAAAATTTCAACAGCTTTTTCCATATCGCCGTCAGATTCTGTAAGAGCCTTCTTGCAATCCATCATACCTACGCCTGTCTTAGCGCGCAATTCCATTACGTCTTTGTTAGTGAATGCCATATTCAGTATTCCTCCAATTATTCTTCGTCTGCCTTAACTTCTTCGGCTACTTCTTCTACTTTTTCTTCAGCGACAGCCTCAGTTTCGCTTGCTTCTTCGCCCTCTTCCTCTACAGAGAAAGTGATACCCTCGTTTGCTTCAATA
The DNA here is from genome assembly GCA_029060065.1 of Clostridia bacterium. Taxonomy (GTDB): domain Bacteria; phylum Bacillota; class Clostridia; order Christensenellales; family UBA3700; genus RACS-045. The sequence continues at coordinate 17,399 of JAIDUT010000008.1, forward strand.
ACAGCGTTTGCCATTATGCTTGCGACCAACTTGATTGCTCTGATAGCGTCGTCGTTACCCGGGATAACGTAATCTACGAGGTCAGGATTACAGTTGGTATCAACAAGACCTACTACAGGGATACCGAGCTTGCGAGCTTCTTTTACTGCGATGTCTTCTTTAATAAGGTCAACTACGAACATAGCGCCCGGAAGTTGGGTCATATCTTTAATACCGCCAAGATTTGCCTCAAGTTTATCTCTCTCAGCCTTGAGCATAGCGACTTCTTTCTTTGGCAAAAGGTCGAACTGACCGATAAGTTCCATTTGATTGATTTTGTTAAGTCTTTCGATACGGCTTCTGATAGTCTTAAAGTTGGTCAAAGTACCGCCAAGCCATCTTTGGTTCATATAGAACATACCGCAACGTTGAGCTTCTTCTTTAATAGCGTCTTGAGCTTGCTTTTTGGTGCCGACAAACAAAATCGACTTGCCCTCTTTAGCTACGTCTCTTACAAAAGCGTATGCCTTTTCTACTTGCTCAACCGAGATTTGAAGGTCAATGATATGAATATCATTTCTTGCCGAATAGATGTATTTGCTCATCTTCGGGTTCCACTTCTTTGTTTGGTGTCCAAAGTGTACACCTGCCTCCAAGAGGCTTTTCATTGTTACTACTGCCATTTTTTAATCTCCTTTTTTTGTTTATTCTTCCCCAAAGTTTACGCTTTCGGCAACTTGTTGGCAAACAAGCAACTGCCTGTGCTGACTTTGAGTGTATATTAACTAGTGGTATTTTATCATAGTAAAATATATTTGGCAAACAAATTTACATATAAAATATAATATTTATTTTAATATATTAAAGATTTCTCCGCTTCGGTCGAAATGACATATATTTCGCCATAAGTAAGATACTCTAATTTTCAGCGCTCTCTATAGCGTTGATAGCCAAAGACAGTTCAAGTCTTTTGCGCATCATCTCGCAAGAAATATCGTACGGTTTCCCCATATCTCCTGCAAAATTTAGATTATTTGCTACGCAACCGCCACTGCAATAGTATTTCGCCATACAATCCTTGCAATCGGGCTTATTGGTGACTATATTATCGGCAAATTTATCGGATATAGACAAGTCCAAATCTCCGTCAAATACGTTGCCCATATAGTAATCTTTGTTTTCGGCAAATTGGTGACACGGATAAATACCGCCCGTGGGCGTAATTGCAAGATACTCGCAACCGCTTCCGCAACCTGTCAATCTCTTGACAATACACGGTCCGCCCTCAAGGTCTATCATAAAGTGGAAGAAATTGAACCACTTATCGCCTTTTCTTCTATCAATATAGTTTTGAGCAAGTCGCTCATACTCTTTTAGAATAATAGGCAAATGTTCTTTAGTGATTTTAAGATCGTCAATATCAGTTACAACCGGCTCGATAGATATCTGGTCAAAGCCCATATCGTTGAGCGTAAGCACATCGTCGGCGAAATCCAAGTTCTTTGCAGTAAAGGTACCTCTTACATAGTAAGACTTATCTCCCCTTGCCTTTGCAAACTTGATAGCATTATTTGCTATGAGGTCATAGCAGTCCTTTCCGTTGACGGCTTTTCGTACCGCGCTATGTACGTCGTGTCTACCGTCAATACTCAACACAACGTTGTACATTTCTTTATTAAGCCATTCGATATTTTTATCGTTCAAAAGTACGCAGTTGGTAGTCATAGTGAAGTGGAAGGACTTTCCGCTCTCTTTCTCTCTAGAGCGAGCGTACTCCACAATAGACTTAACTACGTCAAGGTTCATAAGAGGTTCTCCGCCGAAAAAGTCTACTTCTAGATTATTTCGTTTACCCGAATGAGCAATCAAAAAGTCGATGGCTTTCTTACCCACTTCCTCGGACATATACGCTCTCTCGGAGGTATGGTAAGTCCCCTCATCGGCAAAGCAATACTTGCAACGCAAATTGCAATCATTGCAAATATGCAGACATAGCGCTTTAATTTCGCCAATCTTCTTTTTATTTGCAAAAGAAGTACAAGGGGTATTGAGTACCCCCCTGTCTCTTATCAACATCTCCGC
>JAIDUT010000080.1 GCA_029060065.1 Clostridia bacterium
GAGAAAATACGCCTTTTCAGGCGATTACAAGAAAAGTATACTTTATTTGGAATTTTTCAACACGCGTTGAAGTTCGAGAAATTTTGCTCTTGGCGTCCCCTTGAGGGGAAGCTGTCGCAAAGCGATATAAGGAGTGCAATACCAATGTCATTTCAACCGTAGTGGAAAAATCTTATCCGCTTGAAGTATACAAAAGAGGAAATATATGAACTCAAAGAAAATAAGGGCAAAGTATCTAAAATTCGCGATATTAATAATTTCGGTCTGCTTTATATTAGGAGCGATAAGCGCATGCTTACCGTTGAATATATCAGTACCTACGTTGGAAGACAATGTAATAAACGATACTGCAGTGACTATTACTACCAATCCAACTGATGGTTTAGGCGAGTTTAACGACGGATATTCGTACGTCTACACAGATAAGACCTTAATTGACAAATATAGGGCAGGCGATACCAAGACGCCTTATGACATGTCTATAATGAAGGTTGCAAAAACAAGTGACAATAGAGGAAGTCAAGAGAATCCATACGTAATATCAACTGAAGACGAATGGATAACTTTTGTCAAATGGGTTGCTACTACCGGTAATAATTACGGTAGCGGAAAATATTTTGTACTTGCCAGCGATTTGGATTTTGATGCTTCGAGTGTTGAATTTCAACCCGTTGCCGTATTTAACGGTACGTTTTACGGAATGGGGCATACTATCAAAAACGCAGTGCCTAAAACATGGCAATATTGGAACGGTAGCAATTTTGTTGATATAGGCACAACCGGTGTGACAAATGACGGTTACGGACTATTTTGTGAAATAACGGGCGCAACTATTACTGATTTAGTATTGGAAAATTATATTTATCCCACCACCACTATTAAGTCGACATTTATACGAGAACACGGACCGTATTTAGGAGGAATAGCAGGACTTATATACACCGGAGAAAACGCTATATTGAATTGTCACGCTGATGGAGTTATTAACAATACCGCGTCAGGTCATACTTTTTGCGGTGGAATTGGCGGTCTGCAGTACGGTGACACAAAGTTAATAATTTATCGTTGTTCTGCGAAGTTGACGGCTACATTAAGCGGTATTAGTAGTAGAGAAATGATGTTTAGCGGTGTTTTAGGACGCTTTTGGTCAGGCGGAACGGCTAGTTCAAGAGTTTTTGACTGCGTTGCTAATGTAAAAGGTGAAATTTCAGGGTATATGAGATGGCGTACGGGCGCAGTTGGTAATACATATACTTCCGCATCACTTCCTTTTCAAATAGAGAATTTTGTTGGCTCGATTGACCTTATAGCAAGTTCAGTAACTTTTAGTTCAGCAGGATTGCATGTACAAACCGGTAGCGCAAATCTCACTAATTGTTATGTGGACGGTACGTGGGCAACTTCGGGTGTTGGTGCGAAAAATTCTCTATATGTTTATAACGATTACGCAACTATATCTAACGTTAACTCTGTAGTTAATTCAAATGGATTGGCAGGAAGTGGACATAATGGCAACATTGTATCAAGTACAGACGCTTTGGTTTCCTCTGCAAAGACATTTTTTGGAGCTAATTATTCACAAATTTGGGATACGAGCAAAATAGGTGCGGATTATTCTCCGGACAATTCTCCTGTCCGCAATTACCTTATGGCATTTGTTAATTTCCGCAACTTAAATGATGCTGGCAAAAATGAAGAGAAAGTCGGACTTGACGACGGCGAACTTTACGTTGCAGGAGATAAACTTCCTGACGAAAAAAGCGATGTTAGCGCTTTTACAACTTATCTAAATAATAAGGCAAATTCTAATCACATATTCAAAGGTTGGACGGACGACCCTACAGGCGAAAGCGAGCCGTTTGCAAAATTACCGTCAGGTCTATACGGCGACGTAACGCTGTACGCGGTATGGGGCTTACCGGACAGTTATGTTACATCGAATATAAAGACAAGCCTAACGTCAGATAAGAACTTAATAGAATATGACAGTGTGGAGAGTATAACTCTGACAGCAAAGGTAGAGCATATCGCTCCATCGAGCGGAGCAATGACCAATCCGTCGGCTATGTATTACTTTATGCAAGACGGAGAGGATAAGACTACTACTGCTACAGTAAAGAATAGCGGAGTACTATCCGTCAAGACAGTAAAGGACAGCGGAAAATATACGTTTAAGTATAGACTTACAGACGGTCTAGAGCCGTTATGGTATTA
>JAIDUT010000081.1 GCA_029060065.1 Clostridia bacterium
TCATATCACTGTGCTAGAATATTGTTGAAAAAATTTAATTTTTTATAAAAGGACGTAAAAAAATGGATTATGTAAACAGAGTGTTGCAAGAATTGAAGGAGAAGAATCCCGACCAACCTGAGTTCCATCAGGCGGCTACGGAAGTTCTTCAAAGTCTCAAAGTAGTCTTTGACTCAAACCCCGCTTATGAAAAAGCAGGACTTTTGGAAAGACTTGTTGAGCCTGAGCGTGTGGTAATGTTCAGAGTACCGTGGGTCGACGACAACCAAAAAGTACACGTAAACAAGGGCTACAGAGTGCAGTTTAACAGCGCCATTGGACCTTACAAAGGCGGTTTGAGATTCCACCCGTCGGTAAACTTGTCTATCATCAAGTTCTTGGGCTTTGAGCAAATCTTCAAAAACAGTCTTACTTCCCTCCCTATTGGTGGCGGTAAGGGCGGAAGCGACTTTGACCCCAAGGGCAAGAGCGACAATGAAATAATGAGATTCTGCCAAAGTTTTATGACAGAGCTTTTCCGTCACCTCGGCGTTGACTCCGACGTACCTGCAGGCGATATAGGCGTAGGCGCAAGAGAGGTAGGTTATCTCTTCGGTCAATACAAGAGAATCCGTAACGAGCATAATGGCGTACTCACAGGTCGAGGACTTGCTTACGGCGGTAGCTTGGTAAGAACAGAAGCGACGGGATACGGACTAGTATATATTTCTCAAGAGGCTTTGCAAAGCAAAAAGCAAATAAGTTTCCTCGGCAAGAGAGTTGTAATCTCCGGTTCGGGTAACGTGGCTATCTACGCTTGTCAAAAGGCTCAACAGCTCGGCGGTAAAGTAGTGGCTATGTCAGACTCTTGCGGATACGTATATGACGAAAACGGTATCAATCTCGATATAGTTAAAGAAATTAAGGAAGTAAGACGCGGAAGAATCAGCGAATACGTAAAAGCCGTTCCTTCTGCAAAATATACCGAAGGACACAAGAATATATGGTCGGTTAAGTGCGACATCGCTCTCCCGTGCGCTACTCAAAACGAGCTTGACTTGGACGGCGCTAAACAACTCGTCAAGAACGGCGTAGTCTTGGTCGGCGAAGGCGCAAATATGCCTACGACGCTTGAAGCAACCAATTACTTCATTGAGAACGGCGTAATATTCCTCCCCGGTAAAGCGGCTAACGCAGGCGGTGTTGCTACCAGCGCTTTGGAAATGGCTCAATCTTCAAGCAGACTTTTCTGGACTTTTGAAAAGGTCGATTCCGAACTTCAACATATTATGGTAAATATCTTCCGTAATATCGACGGCGCGGCTCAAAAGTACGGCTATGACGGCAACTACGTCGTCGGCGCAAACATCGCAGGCTTCTTGAAAGTAGCCGATGCTATGATGGCGCAAGGTATAGTATAATACTCGACTAAATTTAAGTGATATAAAAAGACCTCTCACATTCGAGAGGTCTTTTTATTGATTAACTAATTGCGATAAAAACCGTTGTTCTATTTTTAGAACTCTATATCAAATACTTCCGTGCAAAGACTTTCGGCATACATAGGCTCGTGGCTTACGAGAATTATCGCGCCCTCATATGCTTGCAATGCCTCGAAAAGCGCCTCTTTAGCCGACACGTCGAGATGATTGGTTGGCTCGTCTAATATGAGTATATTGCTCTCCTTTTGCATAAGCGCACAAAGTTTTATCTTAACTTGTTCGCCACCTGAAAGGTTGGCGATAGACTTAGTCGCTAAGTCGTTCTTGATACCCACCTTGGCAAGCTGAGTGCGAATATCCTTTTGACTCATTCTGGGATACGTTTCGTTCATGAAAGTAATAGCGTTAATATCTTTTGAGCGAAATTGCAAATCCTGCTCGATATAATTTATCTTGCTGTTGATATTGAAGTTGAAAGACCCGCCGATTGCCGGCAATCTCTTCATTATGGTCTTGAGTATAGTGGTTTTTCCAAGTCCGTTAGTACCCCTAAGCCACAACTTGGTAGTAGACCCCATTTCAAAGGAAATAGGCGGTAGTATAGCTTTACCCTCGTAACCTACTTGCAAATTTTTTACTTCAAGCAAATGCTTGGTAACAAGCAAGGTATATGGAAAAGAAAACGTCGGCTTTTCAAAAGACACCGGCTTTTGCATTACGTCAATTCTATCTAGCATTTTTTTACGGCTGTTTGCCATACCTGCCGTCGCGGCCCTCGCCTTATTGCGCGCAATGTAGTCCTCCATTTTTTTGATTTCTCTCTGCTGACGCTCATAACTGTCCGCATACTGTTTTGCATTCTGCTCGTGTTGAAGCATAAACTCGTCGTAGTTGCCCCAATATTTTTTTATCATACCGTTTTCGATATTGACTATTATCTTGCACACGCTGTTGAGGAACGACGTATCGTGGGATATCAATATAAAAGTCCCCTTAAATCCGTCTAGATATTTTCTCAACCACTCTATCTGCTCTAAATCAAGGAAGTTGGTAGGCTCGTCAAGAAGCATTACGTCAAGCTCTTCAAGCAAGAGTTTAGAAAGCATTAGTTTGACTCTCTGACCACCGCTCAAATTACCGACTATTGTGTCATAACCAAAGTTGTTCACGCCAAGACCGTTAGCGACCTTTTTTATCTTGGAATCGAGGTCGTAAAATCCGCTATCATCAAGTTGCTCTTGCATTGAAGCCGATTTGTTGACCATTTTATCGAGCTTGTCCATATCTTCTTCGCTTGCCATATCGGCATACAACTTCTCAAGTTTTTCGTTGAGTTCATATAAATGGTCAAACGAACCCTGCAAATACTCCATGACGGTCTGACTTCTGTCAATGTTTGCGTGCTGATCGAGATAACCCCATCTTATGCCGTTAAGCCACTTAATCTCGCCCGCGTCTTGCGACAACTTGCCCGTAATAATGTTCATGAAAGTAGACTTGCCTGCTCCGTTAAGTCCCACGACTCCTATATGCTCGCCGTTATTGACGCTCAAATCCGCATCGTTGAACAACGTCTTGGAATCAAATATATGTGTAAGTCCTTTTATAGTTAAAATACTCATTCTTTCTTTTCTCCGTCTGCAGATTCTTGCTTACATTCTTCAGCGCCGACTTTATTATCCGTCAACTCTTCTTTAGCGTTTTGCTCTTCTTGAGTTACTCCGTCGGCGTTATCTTCTGCCTTATGCTCTTTGCTCTCATTTGTTGTATTTGCATCTTCGACATCCGCTTCGACTTTGGATTTTGGCTTCTTCTCATCAAAAGTTGCTAAAAATTCATCCATTTCGTGGAAGTCGCTACTCTCTACTTCCAGAGTAAGTCGGTCGCCGATTTGCAATTCCGTCTTGCCGTTGGGAATAACGCTATCCCCATTGGTTTTGATAATATGCGTAATATGCGCGCCTGCAGGCCACATAATATCTTGAATTTGTCTGCCGACGGCAAACGTCCCTTTACCGACAGAAACTACAAATTCTTTTTTGACAACGCCCTCGGACTTTTGCTCTACAAGTCTATCCAATAGGCTGTCGTATATCGGCGAATTGCCAAGTATCTCCGCTACGAGATACGCCGTGAATATGGATATTGCCACCGGCAAGAAATCTGATTTATAGCCCGACAACTCCACTACAAGCACGATTGCCGTAATAGGCGCGCGTACGCTTGCCCCAAAGAAAGTCGTCATTGAGATAACTATTACCGCAGGGAAATACATCGAGTCCATGCCCATTTTTACGAATAGCGTGCCCAGCATTGCGCCCAAGAGCGCGCCTATCGCCAACATAGGGATAAACAATCCGCCCGTAGCTCCCGAATTGAAGCATACAAGCAGAAGTATCATTCTCAAAAGAAGTATGCTCAACAAGAACCAGAAAGAATACTTCAACCCGCTGTGACACAGCAAATCTATCAACGAATGTCCGCCCGTATTTAGAAAAGCGTATCCGTCGTCAAAGCATTTCGTAAATATAAGACCGAGTATACCTGTAAGCACAAAAGCAACCAAAAGCCTTGCCCAATATGGGAATTTCTTGACGCATTTATCCATAAATTTCTGCGTACGAATTAACAAAAAATTGAAAAGTATTGCAAGAACGCCTATAACTACGCCTATGCCGATAAGTATCCCCAGTACTCCCGCAAACTCACCAAACGAATTCATTTCCTTGAAGTCGCCAAACGGCTCCAGACCTTGAATGTCAAAGAGCATGGAAGTGCTTGACCACTTGGCGTCCTTTATAGCCATACCAAGCAATCTGTACGTAGCCGTACCGGAAATTACCGAAGATGATGCGCACAACAGTATCATTGGAGAAATGCGCTTATGACACTCTTCCATTGCAAAAATAATTCCTGCGAGCGGAGCATTGAAAGCTACGGCAATACCCGTGCCTGCTCCGCCTGCTATAAGGTATCTTCTCCACGTCAGTTTTGCTTTCATTACTTCCGTAACGCCTTGCGCCGTCATTGCGCTGAGCTGAACGCTGGGTCCCTCGCTTCCCAAAGGAAGTCCTGCAAAAAAGCTGAGGAATGAACCTACGACCGTACCGAATAAAGTTCTGAACCACTTATAAGACAGCACACCGCGTACGCTCCCCTCGACGTTGGGAATACCGCTACCGCGTACGTTTGGGATAAACTTGTGCAGAAGCGCCATTAGCATCGCCAAGGCAATAAGTCCCAAGAAAAAAAGAGGTAGCGCCCATAGATGTGTAACTACGCTTTGGTATATATCTCCTGAAAACTTAATCAAATAACGAGCGCCGAAATTAAACAATCCTACCAAGAATCCTGAGAGAATTCCCGCTACACCGCCGTACGCTACGACGGGAAGAACGATGTTCTTTATCTTTTCGCCCATTGTCTTTAATCTTTCATTTGTTTTCATACTAAATAATATATATCATATTTAAGCGAAAAGTCAAGTTTATACGTCAGTAAATAGGATTATATAAATATATAAAATCGTTTATACGGTATCTTCAACGCATAATAATGCCTAAAGAAGTAAATAAATACATAAATCGACTAACATCATACAATTCCCTATAATCGGGCTGAGTTTACGTGTTAGAGATTTCCCGACTAAGCTCAAATCGACAAGAGTTGCTGATTTTATAACTTAAGATAATAATACAGTATATAGACGTTTATTTTATTACCAAGCACAAGATATTGTGGTTGTCAAGCGAATTTTGCAAATTTTTTTTAATTTATTTTGCATATTTGTCTTGCATAAGAAGTATCTATATGCTATAATCAATTCTGCAACGAATGAATAGGAGAGAAAAGATGATGTACGTAATTAAGAAAGACGGAACGAAAGAAGAGTATAACGTTCAGAAAGTAGTAACGGCCGTCAACAAGTCGGCTTACAGAGCTTTGGTAAAATTCAGCGACGAAGATATAGATTTTATATGCGACTTCGTAAATAAGAAAGTCGCTTCTATGAACAAAGAATTCATCAGCATAAGCGAGATGCACAACGTCGTCGAATATGCTCTCGAATCGCTCAACCCTGCCGTAGCTAAGAGTTATAAGGACTACCGTAACTATAAACAAGATTTCGTACACATGCTTGACGAGGTATACAAAAAGAGCCAAGCCATAATGTATATTGGCGACAAGGAAAACTCCAATTCCGACTCTGCCCTCGTATCTACCAAAAGAAGTCTTATATTCAATCAACTTAACAAAGAGCTTTATCAAAAGTTTTTCTTGACAAAAGACGAATTGCAAGCATGCCGTGACGGATATATCTATATCCACGATATGTCAGCTAGAAGAGATACTATGAACTGCTGTCTTTTCGACGTGGCTACTGTACTCAAGGGCGGATTTGAAATGGGTAACATTTGGTACAACGAGCCAAAGACCCTAGACGTAGCTTTTGACGTAATCGGCGATATAGTTCTTTCCGCCGCAAGCCAGCAATACGGCGGTTTTACCGTGCCTCAAGTGGATAAAATACTCGAGCCGTACGCAGAAAAAACTTTCCAAAGACAGTACGACCGATATGTAAATATGGGGATTGCTCACGAAAAAGCCGAAGAAGAGGCAATCAAGGACGTGCGCAAAGATATGATGCAAGGTTTCCAAGGCTGGGAGTACAAGTTCAATACCGTTGCGTCCTCCAGAGGCGATTACCCCTTTATCACTATTACAGGCGGTCTAGGCACATCAAGATTTGCAAAAATGGCTAACGTATGCATGCTTGAAGTACGCAAGGGCGGACAAGGCAAGAAAGAATGCAAAAAACCTGTGCTGTTCCCTAAGATTGTATTCCTCTATGACGAAAACCTACACGGTCCGGGCAAAGAACTCGAAGATGTATTCGAAGCAGGCGTAGACTGCTCTTCTAAGACTATGTACCCCGACTGGCTGTCGCTGACAGGCGAAGGCTATGTGGCAAGCATATATAAAAAATACGGTGAGGTCATCTCCCCAATGGGTTGCAGAGCTTTCCTCTCCCCTTGGTTTGAAAAAGGAGGAATGTACCCTGAGGACGAGAACGACAAGCCTATATTTGTGGGCAGATTTAATATTGGCGCTGTAAGTCTTCACTTGCCTATGATTTACGCAAAGGCAAAACAAGAGTCCAAGGACTTCTACGAAGTGCTTGACTATTATCTTGAGCTTATCCGTAAACTTCATTTGCGCACTTATGAATATCTCGGACAAATGAGAGCGTCCACCAATCCTCTAGCTTATTGCGAAGGCGGTTTCTACGGCGGTCATCTAAAATACAGCGACAGAATTGCTCCGCTACTTAAGGCATCTACGGCGTCGTTTGGCATTACCGCGCTCAACGAATTGCAAGAATTGCACAACAAAAAGTCTATTGCTGAGGACGGTCAATTTGCTCTCGAAGTAATGGAATATATCAATAAAAAGATAAATCAGTTTAAGGAAGAGGACCACGTACTTTACGCTATGTACGGTACTCCTGCCGAAAGCCTTTGCGGTCTGCAGGTAGAGCAATTCAGAAAACTCTACGGCATCGTAGAAAACGTAAGCGACAGACCGTACGTAACCAACTCTTTCCACTGCCACGTATCAGAAGATCTTTCGCCTATACAAAAACAGAATCTTGAGAATAGATTCTGGGATTTGCTCAACGGCGGTAAGATACAATATGTCAAATACCCTATAGACTACAATAAAGAAGCCATACGCACTCTTATAAGAAGAGCAATGGCAATGGGCTTCTACGAAGGCGTAAATCTCTCACTCGCTTACTGCGACGATTGCGGTCACCAAGAATTGAGTATGGACGTATGCCCTAAATGCGGAAGTAAAAACCTCACGAAGATTGAAAGAATGAACGGCTATCTCTCTTATTCGAGAGTAAAGGGCGATACACGTCTAAACGAAGCGAAAATGGCAGAAATAAAAGACAGGAAGAGTATGTAACTATGCGATACCATAATATTACTAAAGACGATATGCTCAACGGCGACGGATTAAGAGTAGTTCTATGGGTCGCGGGTTGCAACCACCACTGCAAAGATTGTCAAAATCCTATTACTTGGGACGTAAACGGCGGACTGGAATTTACCGACGCGGAAAAGAAAGAAATATTTGACGAACTTGATAAATCATACATATCGGGAATTACTTTCTCGGGCGGAGATCCCTTGCACCCTGCCAACAGGGACAGCGTATTGCAACTTGCAAAAGAGATACGCAAAAAGTATCCTAAAAAGACTATTTGGCTTTATAGCGGTTACGAATGGGAAGAAATAAAAGACTGGGATATAGTAAAGTACCTCGACGTAATGGTAGACGGCAAATTCAAAATTGAACTTCTCGACCCAAAACTCTATTGGAAAGGTTCTTCCAATCAAAGAGTAATCGACGTGCCTGCTACGCTTAAAAGTGGCGAAGTGGTATTGCACGCATAACATCAATCTAGTATTCAAAAGAAATACGATATATACAAAAGACAAAGAGGTAGCGTTTTACGCTACCTCTTATTTTTCTTCGTCACAATCGCAATTATCACCGTGATTTTGTGAGATATGCCCTACTATATACTCGTTTTGCATTATCTTAGCGTAACAACTGTGGAAATAGTTAAGTTTGTAATCGTAGTCGATTCTCAAAGAGCTTCCGCCGTTAAAATAAAGATTATCAACTCTATCTCTACTTAATTTCACAATGCTACCGTCTGCAAATACACATTCGTAATAATAAGTTCCTCCGGTAGTAACTCCGTCATATTTCTTTTCTTTCATGAAAACAGCTTCTTTCTGAAGGGCTGACCAAGCCATTACAATAGCGCTAATTACCTCATCGCCCTCTTGACTATCGCCCTTTTTGACACCGTAAACAGTCCCGTGTAAGTTAATAAACATCGGCGAACTGCTAATTCGCACTTCAACTACGTTATCTATTGAAAAATCATAATCTTTTAACGGTTCTCTTTTTAACCAACTGCTTATACATGCCGTGGAAAATAACGCAGTCAAAAGCATTAACAATACAATCAAGTATATGTAAATTTTCCTTTTCATTCGTTATCCTCCTTACTACTGCGCTATATATTATTTAGTAGTTGACCCAAAACCTCCGTCGCGCTTTGCGCTGACTTCGTCGTCTACGGTAATGCCGTATTCTATAAATATGCCTTGAATAAATCCGTCCCCTTGGTTGACTACCACTGTCTTGTTTTCATTGGTGGCGTTAGTAAGTTTGCAGAATATATGTCCCTCGTTGGAAGAGTGGAAATAGTCGCTGTCGATAATGCCGACGGTGTTGTTGAGTTGCAATCTAAACTTAAAGCCAAGTCCGCTTCTGGGATAGCATTTAAGTACCCAATTCTCTTCAATCTCAACGCGAATACCCGTAGGTATTTTAATAGTTTGATTTGGCTCGAGTTCTATCTTAATCGGAGCGAAAAAGTCGTACCCTGCCGAGCCTGTCGTCGCTCTCTTCGGCAACTTGATATTATCGTAAATAACCTTTACGTCGTCCCCCTCGCCAAACGTATCTATCCAATCTTTTTTGAATTGTTCAAACGATACTTTGTGAAATTTTGCTACTTTTTGCATTTATATATTCTCCTATATATTATCTTTATAAATTTGCCAACTTACCCATCTTATGACTTTATGGCGAGCTTGCTAAATAGTATCCCCTTATAGAGCTTGGAATTAAGTAAGTACGAGCAAGATTACGTAGGCGATTTGCGTAATAAGGAGGATACGTATTGCAGGCGTACTTTATGTACGTCAAAATGCGTAGACGAACTTAGTACACAAATCGACAGCAAGATTGCCGTACGAACTTAATGAGAAGCTCTATCCTAAAAAGTTGCAAGTTCTTGCTCCGGCTTAGTAGTCTTTTCGATAGACAAAGCCTCAAACACAGGACCTACTCCCTCGTATACTTCATGTTTTCTGAATTTAACTTTTGCGGTAATCTTTACCCAATCGCGTTTCTTTAACGCAATCACCTGCTTATATTCGCATACGAAAGCGCCGTAGAAAATATCCGCCTCGCAACACGTCATGATATGTCTGCCAAGCACGATAGTATTCTTCGGCAAGGTATCGTCAACTGCGACTATACCCTTAAAAGACAGTATCTTACCTTCGTATTTATCGCCCTCTTCGCAAATATCTCTGTAAAACTCTGCGTAATCTTCGTCCTTAATCTCGACGATAGGCGCGCTGAGGTCGTAAGGCAACGGGTCAGGTATATTGTCGGGCTCGACGTGTCCGTCGGTATATTCATACAATATATCTATCTTTCTGCCTGCCGTCCTAACGATTTTGTGATACTCCATTTTATCTTTAGAATTGTCAAAGCGGTTAAAAATAATTGCTTCGCTACATTGCATTTTGTCGAAAGTAAGTTGACGCATATTTGCATTGAAGTTAAAGAATGTATTGCTGTCACAAATCATAAGTACTTGCGCCAGCGCCCAATTAGACGGCATTACGTCAAAGAACTTACTAACTTCCAACATGCCGTTATACTCAACTATTACTCGCTGAATTCCGTGTTTTTTTGCTATTACGTCAAGTACTTCGTCGTTTATGTCGGCTATATCCTCTACGTACTCGATATGCACGTTGGGAGATGCAAAATACTTTGGCTGATACTCCTCTTCTCCTTCTTCAAAGACAAGAAGCAAAGTCTTTTCTCCCTCGTTGAACCTATCGTCCGTCATCATTTCTTGAATGAACTTGGTCTTTCCGCTCTCCAAGAATCCCGTGAATAAATATACAGGTATCTCCATTTAACTATCCTTTTATCAAGCCTTTACTCCAAAGAGCTCAATTAGTTTTTCTTTATTTATCTTGCTACCTATTACGCATATTCTGCCAATGACTTCCCCTCCGCCGTATCTCACATCAACTTCTTCGGGTACGTAGTCAAAGTGTATCCACTTGCCGTCTTGTCCGCTGACAATACCTTTTGCTCTCAATATTGCGCCGTATTCTCCGCTATCCAAGTTCTCTAACATAATTTTGATTTGCTCTTGAGTGTACTTGCAAGTCGTTTCTACACCCCAACTGGTAAATACTTCATCGGCGTCGTGCCCATGGTGGTGGTGATGTCCGCATCCGCATTCGTCGCCATGGTCGTGGTGATGTTCATGCTCATGTTCATGCTCATGTTCATGCTCATGTTCATGCTCATGTTCATGTTCATGTTCATGCTCGTGATGATGTCCGCATCCGCACTCTTCGCCGTGCTCATGGTGATGTTCATGCTCATGCTCGTGATGGTGTTCATGGTCATGGTGGTGATGTCCACCGCATACCGGACATATTTCCTCTTCTTCGAGTTTTTTCAACTCACTGGCAAGCGATTGAGCATTAGTCATTGCGTCGAATATCTTTTCGCCGTCAATCTCTTCCCATGGCGTAGTAACTATTACGGCTTTTTCATTAAGGGACTTGACGGTATCAAGGCAGTACTTGAGCTTGTCCTCGGATATGTCGGTAGTATGTGACAAAACAACGCACCTAGCTTGTTCGATTTGGTTCTTGTAAAATTCGCCGAAGTTCTTCATATACATTTTGCATTTCTTGGCGTCTACAACTGCCGTCAACGAAGATATTTCGCTATCGGGAAGCTGAGCCGACAAGACAGCCTGCAAGACGTCGCTCAACTTACCTACGCCAGACGGCTCGATAACTATTCTGTCTGGAGCGTATTGAGTATACACTTTATTTAGCGCCTTCTTAAAGTCGCCCACTAATGAACAGCAAATACAACCGCTGTTCATTTCGTTGATTTGTATGCCTGCGTCTTTCAAAAAACCGCCGTCTATGCCTATATCTCCAAACTCGTTTTCTATAAGCACTATCTTATGTCCTTTAAGAGCGGATGACAAAAGTTTTTTTATCAAAGTAGTCTTACCTGCTCCCAAAAATCCTGAAATAATATCTATTTTTAGCATAACCTTTACCTCACTTCTTTTACTATATATTCTATCACTTTTCCAATAATTTTACAACAACATACATTGTTATTATTCATTACTTCGTCAAGACGAAAGTCATCATTGAATTAGGCAAAACCTTGACATTACCGCTAAAATCGTACTCTCTAACTTGCCAATCTACGCTATCGTCAGTCAAAACTTCTTTTACCGTAGTATATCCGCTCACGCCTTTCAACTTAACCGTATGCGACTTATTGCTGTCATTGATTACTATAACCGTAATGCTGTCGTCGGGATTCTTGAACGCGCAACACTCTACGCCGTTGATACCTATAAAGTCGCTGTATTCAGAAGAAATCCTGACGCTACCTCTTTCTATATAATTGGAGAATTGCTTCATCACGTAATATCTCTTGGTGACCTCGAGTAATTGCGTTCCCGCCTCGTTTTCCAGCCAATATACGAGTCCGTCTTCGTACCCGCCCCTCGCTATTGACAGCCACCAACTCCAATCTGTCACGTTTAGCATAGTAATATCTCGCATAATTACTTTGGCGCATTTGAATCCCATCGCCATAGTAGGATCTACGCCTATCAACGTAGGCTCTAATCCCCACTCCAAAGTGCAGTACTCGCTCATGCTGACACTGATATTGGGATAATACTTTGCCATATAATCCGCAAACAGTTCTCTATAAAATACCGATGTGACGGCGCCGTAAGAGTGCAAAGATATATGTGTAACGTCGTTGAAAAACTCATACTTTTCAAATTCCGTCATATACTCGTTGAACTTCGTGCGAGTAGAGAGAATCATCTTATAATTCCCGCTCTCGAAAATATCCATCTCGAACTTTGTACTATGTGCTAAATTAAATTTTTTTAACTGATAGTAAAAAGTATCGTAGAACTTGGCAAGTTGTTTGGGGTCATAGTGACAGCCCTCTTGCGTTGCGTCCTTTCCGCCCCATTTCCATTGCGGTTCGTTGACGGGCGAGATAAGTATCTCTATATCCTTGTCGTACTTACATACGATATTTTCGTAAAGATAATTTACAATTACGAGCATATACTGCGAAAACGCCTCGTAGCACTCTTCTTTGAGATTATTATCGTATACGTTTTCGCCGTGCGTCTTGCCGTTGAGCGTCATAAGATAATGCGGTGAATTAGCAAAGAATACCACCTTATCTATATTGCCAAGCGAAAGAGCTCTTTCAAAAGTATCAATCACCGCTTGATCTCTATTCTCAAAGTCGTAATTGTTCTCGTCGGCAAATACGCTGTAATCCCCGTTAAAGTTGTCTGCGACAAAAAAAGTTTCCGCGCCTCTGACTGGGTCTTCGTAATTATCGACTTCTACTCCTCCTGCGCCGATATTGTATCGAAAAATGTTAAGCGCAAGTCCGCTGTCGCCGTAAAGCATTTCCATAGCTTGATTCTTAAAATCTTCATCTTCAAGTTTGCCAAGACCTTGATATATCCAAGCCGACGAAGCGCCGAAACCTTCCATCGTCTGATAGCGCTTAGACGTATCAAGCGTGATAGTAGTCGTACCGAAGATTACCGCCAAAGAATATATTCCCAATACGCAACCTACCAGCGCGACAGCGCAAGTCAAACAAGCGACAGCTTTCAATACTCTTTTCTTTTTCATTTTACTCCTCAATAGTTGGATTTGTCATTATATAAGTCGTAACCGACTTTGCCTTTGAAGTAATATATCCGCCGTATTTGTATTCTTGAGTTTCCCAACTAAGATTTTGGGTAGTAACTATCTCTTGAATATTTTCGTAACCGCCCTTAATTCTTATTTGTTTATCCCTATTGCTGTCGTTGATGACAATCAAAACTATACTGCCGTCCAATCGTTTGAACGCTACGCACTCAACGCCGTTGATACCAAAGGAGTCGTTGTAGTCTGCGGTTATGCGTACGCTACCCTGCGTAATATATTTGGAGAACTGTCCTATCGTATAATATCTTCTCGTAGCCCAAACTTTATCCGCGCCATCCCAATATAAAAGTCCGTCCTCGTAATTATAACTTTCGTGAGATAGCGACAGCCAGTAATTCCAACTTACTGCATCAATCATCTTGAGATCGCGCAGAACAACCTTTGCCGAATAAATTCCCATATCGATGCCTTCGCTTATTCCGCTTTTCATTACGCAATACTCGCTTACGCCGACTTCGATTCCCGTAAGTTTGTTTTTAGAGTAATTACTAAAAATAATACGCGGTAAATTATCAATGTCCGTGCCGTAAGAGTGCAGAGAAATGCAGTCTAATTCGTTAAACCAATCGTATTTAGAGAATTCCTTAATATAAGTCTTAAATTTCGTTTTGCGCTCGTTGAATTTATAATTACCGCTTTCAAATATGTCCATACTGAAGTCGGTAGAATGTTTTTCATTGTACTGCGCAAGCTCTGAATAGAAAGTATTATAAAACTTAGCAAGTTGCTTAGGGTCATAATGACAGCCCTCTTGCGAAGCGTCGCTTCCACCCCAATCCCATTGCGGTTCGTTGACGGGAGATATCTTGATTTTAATGTTAGGATTATATTTGCAGATATAGTTTTTGTAAAGATAATTGACTATGACGAGCATGTATTGAGAAAACGCAGTATAACACTCTTCCTTGAGATTGTTTTGCATTTTCTCCTCTCCGTGCGTCTTGCCGTTTTTCGTCATAAGGTAATGAGGTGAATTAGCAAAAAATACTACTTCTTTGATATTACCGAGCGAGAGCGCCTTGTCAAAGAGTGCTCTAACTCCCTTATCTCTTGTAAAATCATAGTTACCCTCGTCGGCAAATACCGAATAGTCGCCTGTAAAATTCTCTGCGACAAAAAAACTCTCTGCTCCGCGCAATGGGTCGGCATAAGAATCTACTTCTACTCCGCCTGCGCCTACGTTATATCTAAATGTGTTCAATCCAAGACCGCTGTCGCCGTAAAGCGCTTCCATAGTATCGTCTTTCAACTGCGAATTTTCAGATAAACCGAAAGATTGGTATACCCAAGCCGAAGACGCGCCAAAACCTTGGAAAACTTGATGAGTTTCCGTTTCGTTAAGCGTAATTACCGTCTTTCCAAAGTTTACGCCCAACGCATAAAAGCCAAATGCGGAACAGATAATTACAGATATGATAAGCAAACTTATTGCCGTAATCGTTATAACAGGTTTTTTTGAAAACTTGTAGATTTCCTTCT
>JAIDUT010000082.1 GCA_029060065.1 Clostridia bacterium
ATTATATACTATATATAGTATATAATATTTTGGAATAATAATTAAAAAATGTCTTAAAAATTTTTTGGGAAATTTTTGGAAAAATTTTTACAATTTTCTTGACAACAATTTCAATTGCTATTATAATAAATGTGTAACAGTAAAGGAGAAGCAATGAAAGCACTTTTCGGAAGTATCAAAATACAAGCAGATGAGAGAGGACGTATCAGAATACCGTCTTCGTTTCGCGAGTATTTCGGAGATGACGAACAACTTTACTGTACTGTTGTTGGCGGAGCTAAGTGCTTGACGATATTCGGACAGCAAGTAATGGATAATCTTTATGCTCAAATGCAAGGTCAGTCTGTAATAGGCGAGAGTGAGAATTATTGCAGATTCAGAGACTTTATGGAGAGCATTCGCGTTATCAATGAAGATAAACAAAAGCGCTTTACGATTACCCAAGACAAAGACGATATAATGTTTGAAGTAGAGCGAGAGATGGTTTTTGTCGGAATGTTCAACAAGTTGGAACTTTGGAGAAAGAGCGACTATGACGAGTACAAGTCGGCACGCAAGCAAGCGACTGGCGGAGTAATGACCAATGCCGATGGCAAAGCGTTGACGTGGTGACGAGATGGAATTCAAGCACAAGCCGGTAATGTTAGACGAGTGCATTGAGGGATTGAAAATAAATCCCGAGGGAGTTTATCTCGATTGCACACTCGGCGGTGGAGGACATAGCTCACAAATACTTGCAAGGCTAAAGGGCGGAAGACTTATTGCGGTAGATAAAGACGCCGACGCATTGAAGAGCGCAAGAAAAAGACTGGAGAGTTACGAAGACAAAATCACTTATATCCACGACGATTTCAAGAACATAATTACTCACTTGGACGAGCTTGGAGTGGAGAAGCTGGACGGAGTGTTGATAGACCTTGGAGTATCGTCATATCAACTCGACAATGCTCAAAGAGGTTTTTCCTACAGCGCAGACGCTCCTTTGGATATGAGAATGGACCAAAGTCAATATCTCGACGCATCGAGGGTAGTCAACGAATATTCGCAAGAGACTTTGGCAGATATAATATGGCGGTATGGAGAAGATAAGCTTTCGCGTACGATAGCAAAGGATATCGTCGAATATCGAAATAAAAAGCCGATTGAAACTACCGGTGAGCTTGCAAAGATAATAGAAGAAGCGTATCCGGCAAAACTCAGGTGGAAGTTTGGGAATCCCTGTAAGAGAACTTTCCAAGCCATACGAATAGAGGTAAACGGCGAACTAAAAGATTTGGACAAAGTAGTCAATGATTTGGCTTTGAGGTTGAAAGTAGGTGGAAGGATATGTATCATAACTTTCCACTCTTTGGAGGACAGGATAGTAAAAAGGGCGTTTGTGGAGCTCAACAAAGATTGTATCTGTCCTCCGCATCAACCGATATGTACTTGCAACAAGAGAAGAGAGGTGGAAGTAATCACTAAAAAGCCGTTAGTTGCAAGCGATGGAGAACTTGAAGATAATTCTCGCGCAAGTTGCGCAAAGTTGAGAATTGCAGAGAGGGTTTAATAAGAAAACGTAAAGTTGTTAATAAATATAAAGGTGTATTAGAATTGGGAGGTGTATTATGGCATTTGCATTGAGAGACAGAAGCAGACAGGACGAGTATGCTAACTATGAGCAACAAAGTCCCAACAGAGAAGTAAATTATAGACAAGTAAATTACCAACAAGATTATATGCAGGGAGCATATAATAACTATCAATATGCTCAAGAGTATACTCAAACTCCGCAACAGGAGTATCAACCTCAAATGCAATCTCAATATATGGGAAGCTATAGAACGCAGGCTTCGCAATTCGTCAACAACGGATTTAGCGCTCCGCAATACAACTACAACTATATGTCGTCGCAAGAGCAGTATCAAAACGATATGCAGTTTAATCAAAATTACGATCGTACCGCTCAAGCTAATAAGATAACCAGAGCAAGAATTGGTAAGAAGAATATCAATAGGGATATGATTAAAATTATAGTGACAATCATGGTTGTTGCCATTGCAATTTGCGGACTTTTGATTGCCAATCAGTTTATTTCCGTCAACCAAGCTCAAGCGGAAGAAGAAGTGCAAAACATTGACAGCGAATTGCTTACGAGCGTCGTAACCGAGGACGGCAATTACGTTCAGACGAGCGTCGAACTTCTTCCGGAATATGAGTACGAAACAAGCACCAACTGGTTCGATAAGTTCTGCGACAGTTTGGGTTTGAAACTAAAATAAGACTTTCACACACTCCATCTTAATATATTTAACTACAAAAAAGCGACTTTTTTAATAAGTCGCTTTTTTGTAGTTTATCGTACTTAAAGAAAATCCAGTCTGATAAATCAATGAATATTTACCTTACTTGTCCAATAGTATATTGTAGAGCAAAAAAACGTACGGAGTTGGATAGTGGATAAGATTTCGCATTTTTCTATAAAAAAAAGAATTTTAACTGGCTTGATACTGATAATCGTGGTATTTTTCGCGTTGTTTGCAAGGCTGTTTTATATTCAAATACTTTGGGGCACGACCTTGCAATACAAGGCGTACGACCAATGGACGAGAGATTTGCCTTTTAGAGCAGACAGAGGAGATATTACAGATATCAACGGCGTAGTTTTGGCAAATTCTACGACGAGTTATACGCTGTATGCCCGACCAAATGAATTGAAAGACGTGGATTATATAGCGTCTGCGATAGCCGATATAATAGATATGGACAAAAGTCAACTTGCCGAAAAGTTGTCAAAAAAAGGTGTGAGCGAGATTACTGTAGCAAAAAACTTAAGTAAAGAACAAATGCTTGCGCTTATTGCGACTGACGTCAACGGATTATATCTGACTGCCAACAGCGACAGATATTACACTTACGGCAACTTTTTAACTCAGGTGCTGGGCTTTACTAATAGCGACGGCGTAGGACAGAGCGGAGTTGAGTTGTTTTACGATGATTATCTCAAGGGCGTCAACGGCGCGTCTTATACTCAGACTGACCTTATTGGCAGGAAGTTAAATTCCAACGTCACAACGTACGTGGATTCAATCAAAGGTATGACGACTACTTTGACGGTTGATTACTATATGCAAAACTTTGCTCAAAAAGCCGTTGAGGACGCGCAACAAAAATACAATTCTAAGTCGGCAAGCTGTCTGATTATGAGCGCTAAGACGGGCGCGATAAAAGCTATGGCGAGCGCTCCGACTTACGACCTAAACGATATTCCGAGAGATGATATGGAGTTGCTTTTGCAAGGCTCGCGCAATCTTTTAGTAACTGATACATATGAGCCGGGTTCAACTTTCAAGATTCTCACTTCGGCAATTGGTATGACGGAAAACGCTATAAAAAATTCATATTATTGCGGTGGCGGAAGCGTAGTCGACGGGCAGAGGATAAAGTGCTGGAGAAGTATAGGTCACGGCTCGCAAGACTTCCAGCACGGAATTCAGAACTCGTGCAACTGCGTATTTATGGACATAGCTCTCACTGTGGGTAAGAATAAGATGTATAGCTACTTTGAGAAATTCGGCTTAGGCGTAAAAACCGGCGTAGACATTACCGGCGAGGCTAAAGGTATTATGTTGCCCGTGAGTTCCGTTCAAAACGTGGACATTGCCAGAATAGGTTTTGGGCAGGCTATAGCCGTGACTCCAATTCAGCTTGCGACTGCCGTTTCGTCTGTTATCAACGGCGGAAATCTTTATACTCCGTATATCGTTGATAAGATTACCGACGTCAAGGGTAACGTAGCGTATTCACATACTCCTACTGTGAAAAACACTACTGTAGATTCTTCCGTATCTGCGACTTTGAAAGAGTATCTATATAGCGTCGTTTCCGAAGGTGGCGGAAAGAACGCGTACGTTCCGGGGTATAACATAGGAGGTAAGACGGGTACTGCGCAGAAGTATGAAAACGGCGCAATCGCAAGAGGCAAGTATATATCGTCTTTCATTGGCTTTGCCGACGTTGGCGATGATACGTTAGTTTGTCTTTTACTTGTAGACGAACCGCAAGGTTACGTTTATTACGGCAGTATAGTTGCGGCTCCGTACGTGGGAAATATATTCTCAAGTATATTCGCTTACAAGAATATTAAACCGAGTATCAGTCCTGATGACTTAGGTTATACCGAAGTAGAAATGCCGTACATCTTGGGCATGAGTATTGCCGACGCCGTTGTAGCTCTAAAAAAGGTAGGTCTTGACTATGAGATAGACGGCGAGAGCGGTAAAGTAACATATCAATTCCCGTCCGCGGGACAGACGGTGCGAAGTTCGTCGGTCGTTATGTTTTCTACATCTTGACTTATAACAAAAGATAATGACTATTTGCGGTATTTTGAGATGATAATGTCGAAGATTGTTAAAGGTATTGCAAAGGGAAAAGCAATAATATATTATAAAATAAATTATTTAGGCGCGTAATTATTACGCGTATATAGGAGAGAGTTATGTTGCTTGAAGAACTGATAAGCGGGTGCAACGTTGTGAGTATTGACGGAGAGGCAAAAGCGGAGATTAAAGCTATAAAAATAAATTCAAACGAAGTTCAAGAGGGAGATTGTTTTATAGCTTTAGTGGGCAAGCGGTCAGACGGACATAGGTTTGCAGACGAAGCTGTTGCGCGCGGAGCTAGAGCGGTAATATGTTGCAATGATTATTCAAACTCTCTTGCAACGGTTGTCAAAGTCGATGATACTCGCAAGGCGTACAGCATAATGGCAGGCAACTTCTATTCTAATCCTTCGCGTAAACTTAAACTAATTACAGTAATCGGTACCAACGGTAAATCGACTACTTCGTACTTGATAAAAGAACTCTTGCAGAGAGGCGGTATAAATTGCGGTCTTATAGGCACTATGTACTATGAGTACGGCGACGTAAGATTGACCGCCAATTTGACGACTCCCGATCCGTTGGAATTACAGGGATTATTTGCAAAAATGCTAGATGCGGGTATGCAATACGTCGTAATGGAATTATCCGCGCATGCAATATATCTCAATAAGCTTTACGGAGCGCAAGCCGAGATGAGCGTATTTACCAATCTTTCGCAAGACCATTTGGATTTCTTTGGCAATATGGCGGACTACGGCGATTGCAAAAAAGGATATTTCCAAAAGGTCAATACTAAACTCGGCATAGTCAACGTCGACGATGCTCTTGGATTGCAGATTATAAAAGATAATAATGTGCCAATAATTACTTACGGACTGGATAATCCAAGCGATGCTTTTGCAATCAATGTCACGTCGAGAGATTATGGAGAGAGTTTTGTCGCCAACGTGCTAGATGAAATTTTAGATATTGACTGTAAGTTCTTTGGAAAGTTCAATGTCTACAATATGTTGGGCGCGCTCGTCGTTGCTAAAAAAGTAGGACTGCCAAACAGTGTGATAATGAAAAACTTGCCTGAGATAAATCCGCCCGAAGGTAGATTTAACGTGCTTCGCAAGGACGGAATAACTTACGTTGTTGACTTTGCGCATACTCCTGACGGAATATTCAATTTGCTTAGAGAAGGAAGGCATATGACGGACAAAAAGGTTATTACTATCTTTGGATGCGGTGGCGACAGAGACGTAACCAAGCGTCCGATAATGGGCAAAATTGCAAGCGAAATGAGCGACGTGGTTATCGTCACTTCCGACAATCCGCGTACGGAAAGTCGAGAGGGAATCGCAAGCGATATATTGCAAGGAATAAATCCTAAGGGACATTTGTACGTCGAACTCGACAGGGCAAAAGCAATACGTCTTGGCGTCGAACTTGCCGAGCAGGGCGACTGCGTGTTCATAGCCGGCAAGGGCAGTGAAAATTATATCGACGAAAACAACGTCAAAACGCCTTATTCGGATATGCAGGAATTGTTATCCGCGACGGCAGAGGGAGGAGTATGAGCGAAGAAATAAAAATATTACTTGCATTGATAAGCTCGTTTGCTTTGGCAATGCTTATTGCGCCCCTTGTCGTCAGGGTAATGAGAGCGCTTAAGGCGGGACAGCCTATCCTTAAGTACGTGGACAAGCACGAGGGAAAGAGCGGTACGCCTACCATGGGCGGACTGATATTCTTGATACCGATGGCTATCATTACTGCGATTTTTTCTATAAATGGCGGTAAAATGGGGATCGTAGCTATGGCGATTACGTTGAGTTACGGTTTGGTAGGACTTCTCGACGATTTTCTTAAAGTCAAACTTAAGCACAATGAGGGACTTAAAGCCTATCAAAAGATTATAGGTCAGCTTGGTATTGCTATAATTGCATCTATTTATTGTTACAAAAACAGTTATATCGGCTCTACTATAGAACTGCCTTTTTGCGACGTCACTGTTGATATGAAGTGGTGGTTTTTGCCATTTTGTATGCTTATCTATATTGCTATGAGCAACGCCGTCAATCTCACTGACGGTCTTGACGGATTGGTGGCGAAAAGTTCTTCTGTCAATCTAATTTTCTATGCAATCATAATATACGTATGCTATTACGGCGCAAGCCAAATGGGGCAGACTTTTTATACTCAAGAGCTTTTGTCGCTGGAGTATTTTACTATGGCTTTGCTAGGCTCAACGCTTGCTTTCGTATGGCACAATAATCATCCCGCCAAGATATTTATGGGAGATACGGGTTCGCTGGCTATGGGCGGAGCGTTGGCTAGTATGGCAATTTTTATTTCTCAACCGTTAATTATTCTTTTAACAGGCATAATGTATATAGTTTCGTGCATATCAGTAATATTGCAGGTGGCAAGTTTCAAGATAAGAAAGAAGAGAATTTTTCTCATAGCGCCTTATCATCACCACCTTGAATATAAAGGTATTCACGAGAACAGAGTAGTAGGTTTTTATGCAATTATAACATTTATTGCAAGCGCGGTAGCTTTGATTTCTGTCCTCGTATAGGAGGGCAAATGCAAAATGTACTTATAATAGGCTGGGGCATCAGCGGAAAGGGGGCGAGCAAACTCTTGCTGTCGCAAGGCGCAAACGTAAGCGTATATAGCGACGAGCCCATAGATTTGACGGGTTATCCACAAGTGAAAGACGTATCGAAGTTGGAGTTCTTTGATATAATCGACGGAAAAGACCTTGTGGTAATCTCCCCGAGTATTTCACAGGAGCATCCTTTGGTAGAATACGCCAAGAGATACAGCCTGCCTGTTATAGGCGAGATTGAACTCGGTTATAGATTTTGCAAAGGCAAAATCGTAGCGGTGACAGGTACCAACGGCAAGACGACTACTACCAAGCTTATCGGCGATATACTCAACTCTAGCGGAAGAAAGGCTTACGCTCTTGGCAATATCGGAAAGTCTTTTTGCGAGAGTGTGGAGAAAATTAATGCCGATGAGATAGCTGTGCTTGAAGTATCTTCTTTTCAGCTAGAGAGTATCAAAGAGTTTCGTCCTTACATAGCAGGCTGTCTTAACGTTACCCCCGACCATTTTGAAAGACATAAAAACATCGGAAATTACGCATTAGCAAAATTCAACGTCTTTATCAATCAAAAAGCTGAAGATTGCGCCATTCTCAACTATGACGATGAAATTACCAAAAATTTCAGCAATATGATTTCATCTAATACTTTTTACACCAGCGTTCGTCACAAAGTAAAAGGCGCTTTTTTGAGAGAGGAAAAGATTTATCTCAATATCGACAGTGAGTATGAGTTCATGTCCGTTGAGGATATCCCGCTCAAGGGCGATTACAATTATCAGAACGTAATGACGGCTATACTGACTTGTCGACTGCTTGGAGTAGAGAGCAAGGATATTATCTCAGCTATAAAGAATTTTAAACCGCCAAGATACCGCAATCAGTTTATCGGCAACCGTTTCGGCAAAAACTTTTTTAACGATTCAAAGGCTACTAATATCGACAGTACTATTAAGGCGTGTAAGTCCATGAGTGGTGAAACAACGCTAATAGTAGGCGGATATGACAAGGGCATTGCTTACGACGGTTTTTTCTCTTCGCTTCCGGATACTATCAGGCATATTATAGCGACGGGTGACAACGTATACTCGATTATGCAATTTTTGCCGTCCTATCACGAATATACATTTGAAATTACTTCTTCCTTGGAACGGGCGACGGAACTTGCTGTGAGCAAGGATGTAAAGAATATATTATTTTCTCCTACGACGTCGAGCTTTGACAGATACTCAAGCTACGTAGAAAGAGGAGAGCATTTCGATATGATAGTCGATTCGTTAAGGGAGAACGGTAGTGGAGAATAAGTGGAAGATACATAAAAAATTGCTTGTCTTTAGCGCTGTATTTTTGGCTCTCTTTGGACTATTGATGCAATATAGCGCAAGTTGCTATTCTGCCGAGAGGCAGTTTGGTGACGCATTTTATTATGTGAAAAAACAAGCGATAGCATTAGTATTCGCATTAGTAGTAATGTATGGCGTTAAGTTTATAAAGACGGAATGGTTGAAGAAATGGCGCTATATGATTCTAGCTTTTTCTCTCGTATTGCTCGCCTTGGTATTTCTTCCCAAAATAGGCGTGGAAAATTACGGAGCAAAGCGCTGGATAAATCTCGGCTTTACGACTATGCAACCATCCGACGTAGCAAAGTTTGCTTTAGTAATATTTATCGCAGGTTGTCTGGACAAAAAGAGCAGTATCACTTTCAAAAATATGATTCCCATACTTATTGCCACTGCGCTGGTATGCGTGATGATTATGCTAGAACCGAATATGTCGGTAACAATGTGCGTGGGCGTAGTCGTTCTTATCCTGCTTTTTGTTGGCGGATGCGATTATAAGCACTTTTTAATTATGGCTGTACCTGTAGTAGCTGGAGTAATAGCGTTGATACTTATGGAGCCTTATAGAGTAAAAAGATTAATGGCGTTCATAGACCCTTGGGCATCTCCTCTTGGAGAGGGGTATCAGTTGATACAGTCATACTATGCGCTAGGAAGTGGCGGGCTATTCGGACTGGGACTTTTTAATTCACGGCAAAAATATCTGTTTTTGACTTTCTCCGAGAGTGATTTTATTCTGTCAATAGTGGGAGAAGAACTTGGATTTGTCGGAATAGTTTTGATACTTTGCATATTTATAGTAATTACCTACCAAGGATTAAAAGTAGCGAAAAATGCAATTACGCGCTTTGACAGTTATCTTGCCCTTGGAATTACAGCAATTATATCAGTGCAAACTTTGATTAACGTCGCCGTAATTTCGGGCAGTATTCCGCCCACCGGTATACCTTTGCCTTTTGTCAGCAACGGCGGAACGTCGCTAATGTGTTTTATGGCGGGAATAGGCTTGCTTGAGAATATAGCTTCTAAATCACAAAAGAGCTATCTCAATCATAAAATGTATTGAGAAAATAGCGTATCAGTATCTGGTATGCCTATGCTTATTACTTAATGGAGATAGATATGAAAGAATACATAATAAATGGCGGTCACGCATTGGATGGAACTGTTGATATTCGAGGAGCGAAAAACAGTATATTGCCATTGCTGGCAGGAAGCATTTTGACCGATGAAATAACTGTGTTACACAACTGTCCTAATATTAGCGACGTTGACAGTATGATAAAGATACTTGAAGGATTAGGAAGTAAAATTATTCGCAATGCAAGAGATATTGTTATTGACAATTCTAATGCGAATAGGTGGGAGATACCCGCATACCTTGCTAAGGAATTGCGTTCGTCGATTTTTTTGCTCGGTTCGCTTTTATCAAGAAACAAAAAAGCCAAAGTCGCTTATCCGGGCGGTTGCGATATAGGATTGCGTCCTATTGATATACATATAGCAGGCTTAAAAGAATTGGGGATAGATATACAGGAGCAAGGCGGATACATACTTTGTAATTGCCAAAATGTAAAGTGCGCAGACGTCGTATTGGACTTGCCGAGCGTAGGAGCTACGGAAAATCTTATGATGTCGAGTGTGTTTATCAAAGGCAGGACGGTGATTCGCAACTGCGCCAAAGAGCCGGAGATTGTGGACTTGCAGAGATTTCTCAACGCAATGGGCGCAAAGATAAAAGGAGCTGGCAGTAGCGTTATAGTTGTCGAAGGCGTCGATAAACTTCACGGAGTAGAATACACTCCCATACCGGACAGAATAGTAGCGGGTACTTACCTGATAGCAACGGCTATGTGCGGTGGAAATGTGGAGCTAAATAACGTAAATCCGGAACATATATCGTCACTTATTTCTAAATTATCAAAAACTACTTGCAAAGTACATATAAAAAATGATAGAATACTAATCAAGAGCAAGGGAAGACAAAAAAGTCTTGATTGTATAGAAACTATGTATTACCCGGGATTTCCCACAGACTTACAATCGCAGATTATGGCGATGCAGACCGTGTCGAGAGGAACGAGCGTAATAGTGGAGAATATATTCGAGACAAGATTCAAGACTGCAAGCGAACTCAAGAAGTTAGGCGCTGACATTACTATCAAAGGTAGAGTCGCCGTCGTTAAGGGTGTCAAACAGCTCATTGGCGGAGAGGTGCATGCAAGCGACTTGAGAGGCGGAGCGTCATTGGTACTTGCTGGACTTGTCGCGGGCGGGCAGACCGTCGTTAAAGACATTTACCATATAGACAGAGGCTATGAAGATATGTCCGTCGACTTACTGAAACTGGGAGCGGATATAAAAAGGACTTGAGATGAGAAAAAGACTTTGGGTAATACTTGGAATAATAGTTGGCATAGCCGTGATATCGGTTATGGCTTATTGCGTATTTTCCATAGGTAAAATCGACGTCAATACAACCGTTGATATTGCAGTATTATCCCAAGAGGAAAAAAATGAGATAATTGCTTTGAGCGGAATAAAGAAGGGCAAGAATATCTTTGCCATAGACGAAGATATAGCAATCGAAAATATCGAAAAAAGCTTGCCTACGCTCAAAGTGATATCTATAGAGCGCACTTTCCCCAACGGCGTGTATATATACGTGACCAAGCGTACGCCTGTATTTTATTTGGCGCTTTCCGGAGGAGAGTATGCAATTCTCGATAGAGAACTTAAAATCATATCTATTCAAAATAGTTACGATGCTCAACTTACACAGCTTGTAGGAGTGAAAGCGGAGAATATAGAGGTGGGAAATATTTTGCCAAATTCTCAAATTCTCGCGAAAATAATTAAGGGCGCTGAACAGAGTAAGGGGCGTTTCGTAAACGCGAGGTTTTGCGCTTTTTACAGAAAGGTTGAGGTAGATTCTTCTTACGTCTATCTAACGAGCAATACTGGAGTTATCTTTCAACTCCCCATATCGTCAAATATTGATATGAGTGTCATAGGAAGTTACGGTTATTATATAGGCGATGAAAATGGATTTGAGGGATTAAGCGAAAAAGGTAAGAGCGAAGGATACGTTTATCTCGATAAGCATGGTTGGTCTTGGAAAGAAAATCTTTGATATTTTTTAACAATATTCTACAAATTTATATGTTATATTGACTTAGGTCCAAAAATTTTTATTTTTTACCGTTATTTATGCAAATCTTTATTATTCTATGTTGACATTATAATATTATAATATTATAATAAA
>JAIDUT010000083.1 GCA_029060065.1 Clostridia bacterium
TTTTTGCTTGAACTATAATGTAATTGAGAAAAAATGCCTTTTCAGGCGATTACAAGAAAAGTATACTTTTTTTGGAAAAAATGAAGAGATTTTCTAAAACTTAGAACTTTTAGTAGTAAAATTAAAACCACGCAATTTTTTGCGTGGTTTTTTATTGAACTTATATCAGTCTACTTGAGCGCAGTCAAGAAATCGAATACGCTTACTTCTTCATTGCCCTTTGCTCTCTCAGCAAATCTTGATATCTCTCAATTTGGTCGTATCTCAAGTCCACCATCTTCTTTGCAGTATCAAAGGCTTGCGCATCGCTTACCAAAACTTCTGTTTCCTTGACTTTGACCTTTGTTCCGTCGCCCGTTGCGTCGCGTCGCAAGTCTTTCATGTACTCGTCTTCCATTTTGAGTAGCGCTACAGTAGTGTCTTTCTTTATAGTCAACTTCAAAAGCGGATTGGTCGTCGTCTGTCCGTAGACTACAAAGTACGTTGATTTCCTTTCCTTGCACTTATACTTGTCGAGAACGTACTGCTTGAGTCCGTCAAAGTACTTCTTCTGCTCTTTGGTAAGCAAAGCGTATGCTTCGTCAAGAGTAAGTCTTGGGGCTAGTTCCTTTTTAGGTTTCGGCTCGGCTTTTACAGGTACTTCTACTTTGACTTCTTTTACTACCTCTTTTTCTACAATCTTTTCGACTTCGACGGGTACTTCTACTTCTACTACTTTCTCCACTATCTTTTCAACAGGGACTTCTTTCACCACTTCCTTTTCTACGACTTGCGGTTGAGCTTGATTAGCCGACATTTCCAAGATTTTCTCCATGAGTTTTTCTTGATTATGCATCAAATTCTCTTGGGTCTGCATCATCTGCTTGAGCGCTTCATCGTTTACGGCTGTAGAAGCCACTTCCCTTTCTACAATTCTTTCGGAGTTTTGCTTAGAAAGTTCTTTCAACAACTCTCTCATTTCTTCTTCATTCTTTTGCGACTTCTCAAGTAGTTTTTCCACAAGTTCGTTATTGACTGACGCTTGTTGAGGTAGCATTTGTTGTACACCCGGAAGCATTGCGGTGACTGTCTCGGAGATAAGTCCTCTCATCTCCTCTACGCCTATGCCTTGTTGCATAGCGTATCCGCCTCCGCCACTTGCATTGGCTCCCATATTCGCGCCTTGCGCGCCCATCATACGCATAAACATCATTTGCATATCGTCGTCGCGACGCTTTCTCTCTTCTTCAGCCTTGCTTTCCAAATACTCTTCTTTTGCGTTCTCCATTGCTCTTTCGGCTTTCTTACATCTGCTCTTAGTAATTAACATTATTATGAACGTTACTACCGCTAAGCCCATGAGTACGCACGCTATAGCTGTCCAGGCTGTCATTGCCATTCCCAAGAATACGCCGGCATAGTACGTAGTATACTTTTCCTTAACTAATCTCTTTGCCTCTCTTCTTCTGCTCTCGTATCCGGCAGTCTTGGTGAGGAATATCATTATCAAGATTATACTTATTACACTGGCTATCAACTGCCATATAGGATACTCTTTCAGCTTCTTCAATAGCTCTTCTATTGAGCCAAAGCCTCCGCTACTGCCTGACGGAGTTTCTCCGCTCGGCGGTGTTGTCGGCTCTTCTCCTTCTGCCGGCGGTTCGTC
>JAIDUT010000084.1 GCA_029060065.1 Clostridia bacterium
CTTAAGATAATGGAGAAGTCGCAAAAGAACGAAGAAGAGATGCGCGAGTTGTTAAAGAAACTCACCGAGCAACCTGAACGAATTATCGAGAGAGAAGTTGCATCTTCTACTGTCAATGATGAAGCTCTTAAACAGATGATGCAGACGCAAGAGAACTTGATGCACAACCAAGAAAAGCTCATGGAGAAAATCTTGGAAATGTCAACTAATCAAGCACAACCGCTCGAAAAGATAGTGGAGAAAGTAGTCGAAGTACCTGTGGAAGTGGAGAAAGTCGTAGAAAAAGAAGTGGTGAAAGAAGTCCCTGTCGAGAAGATAGTGGAAAAAGTAGTAGAAGTACCTGTAGAAGTGGAGAAAATCGTCGAAAAAGAGGTAGTTAAAGAAGTCAAGGTAGAAGTACCTGTAAAAGCCGAGCCGAAACCTAAGAAGGAAGTAGCTCCAAGACTTACTCTTGACGAAGCGTACGCGCTCCTTACCAAAGAGCAAAAGAAGTACTTTGACGGACTTAAAGAATACGTATTGACGAAGTATAAGTGTAAGGAAAGGAAATCTACGTACTTCGTAGTCTACGGACAGACAACGACCAATCCATTGCTCAAGCTGACGATAAAGAAAGACACAACAGTAGCTCTATTGAAAATGGAAGACGAGTACATGAAAGACTTGCGACGCGACGCAACGGGCGACGGAACCAAGGTTAAAGTCAAGGAAACTGAAGTTTTGGTATCTGATGCGCAAGCATTTGATACTGCAAAGAAGATGGTAGACTTGAGATACGACCAAATCGAGAGATACCAAGATTTGCTCAAAGAGCAACGCGCAATGAAAAAATAATTACCAATCTCTGCGGTTGTGACAGGCGTAGACTACACTCAAGGTGACATGTGACGCTTTTAGTCCTCATTGCGTGTATTGAGTATAAAATTTAACAAGTCTTTTGCAGTGTTGCATATAATACACTGTGAAAGACTTAATTTATTTATCTAATATATGCGAAGTCAAGTTTGACGTGCCGTCGTTTTCTACGTTTGGAAGCGGTGGAAACTTGGCAACCGTATTGTATCCTAAGACCGCAAAAGAACTTGAAAGCGTAATAAGTTGTTTGAACACAGAGGGTTTGGGGTATATTATTTTAGGGGCGTGTTCCAATACCCTTATAAGCGACGGCGGAGTGAACGGCATAGTTATATCCACGCAAAAACTTAAAGGTAAAATTTTAGACGGAAATAGCCTCTATTTATCGGCGGGAGAGCGAATGAGTAGTGTTTGCAAATTTGCATGCGAAAATTCGTTGAGCGGAATAGAGGGGTTATGCTCGATACCGGGGAGTTTGGGTGGCGGTTTGGCTATGAATTGCGGAGCGTTTGGCAGAGAATTGGGCGACGTGGCAGAGTATGCCGATATTCTTATAGACGGAAATGTGGAAAGAGTTTTGGCAAAAGACTTGGATTTTGCCTACCGTCATTCAAAAGCCAAGGAACTTGGAGCGGTCGTGGGAGTAAATATACGACTTGTCGAAGGGAACAGAACGCACATAGCCAAAGACATGAAGGGATACGCTATTGCGAGAAGCAAGTCCCAGCCAAAAGGCAAATCGCTGGGAAGCGTTTTCAAAAAGCCCGGGGAAACCTCTGCGGGTTATTATATCGATAGAGCAGGACTTAAGGGGTACAGGATAGGCGGAGCGCAAATATCCGATATGCACGCTAATTTCATAATAAACGCAGGCGGAGCTACCTCAATGGATTTTTTACAGCTTGCCGATTATGCAAGGCAAGAAGTTGACAAGCGCTATAAAATTAAGTTAGAATATGAAGTAGATTTCTTGTGATATTCGAGATAATAAATCAATTTGTATATGTCCCGAAAAAAGGAGGGAAACAGGTTGGAGTTAAGAATTACTGCGGATTATCATTCGCATACGACGTATTCTCACGGAAAGGGAAGTATTGCCGACAACGCGCTTATTGCAAGCCAAAAAGGCTTGGAGATACTTGCAATTACCGACCATGGCGCGCGACAGCCGATAATCGGAGTCGGGCCGAAGAAATTTGACGCGATACGCAAAGACTTGCAAGATGTTCAGAGCCGATATCCTAATTTGAAGTTGCTTATGGGCATAGAGGCCAACATAATGGGCGTTGACGGAGATATTGATATCACTGAAGAGGACGCTAAAAGATTGGATATCGTGATTGCAGGTTATCATTATTTGGCAATGCCATATAAATTTATAGACAATTTCAGAATAAATTTTAACGTCATTACTAAATATACGATGAAGTCTACCAAGGCGCAGATTGCTCGCAATACTGCAATGTTTATCAAAGCTGTCAAAAGGCACAAGATAGATATTCTTACTCACCCCGGCTTTAAGTTGGACGTGGATTACAAAGAGATTGCCAAGGTATGTTCGGACTACGGCACGTACGTTGAGCTTTCTTCAAGACACCGCACACCGGACGATAGCAATATAGAGCAGTTTCTTGCGACTGACTGCAAGTTTGTGTTAAATTCCGACGCGCATGTAAGCGCCGATGTAGGTAATTGCGATTTTGCAAGGTCGATAGTAGAAAAATACCAAATTCCTTTGGAGCGTATTGCAAATATTGATGGCAAACAACTCGTATTGCGTTCAAAATTATAAGGACAAGCATCGTAAGGCGGACAATGAATTTTACTGCGAAGTTAAAAAACGATTTATTGAAATCAATATCTTCTGACCCTACAAAGAAGCAAGAGCGTTTTGCTTTTCTTTGCGCGCTGACGAAGATGCGAGGAGGTATTGACGTATACAAAAAATCGATAAGTCTAACTTACGAACTTGACAGCGCGGAGGACGTTACTAATATTGCAGGTATGCTAAAGGAGTTTACTGCCGGCGAAACGTTCTTTGTAGTTGACGGCAGAAAGGGAGATAAGACCCCGAAATTGCAGATAAAAGATAGCTATGCCAACGATTTGCTTAAGGAAATGTCGCTTTCGCATTTCGAGGATGGCAAGTTCGTATTCGATGATGGAAGCGAATTTATTGAAAATACTTTGAGAAGCAATACTTTTCAAGCATACTTCAAAGGCGTGCTTTACGGCGGAGTAAAGGTGCAATTTCCTGATGACGAGTACCCCAACTATTGTCTGCAAATATTCTTTTCCGATATGGCATTTTGCGAAAAGATAATAAATGTTCTTGCCGATATGGATATATCAACCAAAGTATACGAGCGCAAGAGTATCAATATATTGCAATCGCGCAACAGTAACGATATAGGCGATATTTTAGCGCTGGCAGGAGCTGTGGACAGCGTGCTGGAACTTAATAATATTATCGCTAAACGCGAAATTGACAATGAGTTCAATCGCCAAAGTAATCTGTATATGGCGAATCTAAAAAAGGCCGTAGACGGCGCGCAGAAGTATTTGCAGGCGATAGAATATTTGCAAGAAAGCGGGACACTCGAAAGAGTTGACGAAAAACTTCGCAAGGTCGCGACTGCCAGAGCGGAGTACGATGACGCTAGCATGCAAGAACTTGCGGACAAATTGGGCATGAGCAAGACGAGTTTGTCAAGGTATCTCAACAAACTTTTGACAATGGCTGAGGAGAGAAAGAATGGAAGAAAATAAAGAGGTCTTTGGTGGCGGACTGCTGGAAAGCATAGACAAGATGCTTTTGGACAAGCCTGTTAAGGATAAAGCCGAAGAGAATAATATAAAAGATATTTTGCCCAATACCGGCATTGAAAAAACCGAAGATAACAAAATTAACGATTCTCAATCTTCAAAAGGAACTGACGCCAAAGCGGAGAAAGCTAAAGCAGTTGGCGGTAGCGTATACGATAGATACGAAAAGCCGTTCGTGCATTTACATCTCCACTCGGAGTATTCTCTTTTGGACGGACTGGCGAGAATTACCAAAGGCAAGAAATCGCCTCTTCTAGATACCTGTAAAGAATTGGGTATGCCGGGTTGCGCGCTGACCGACCACGGAAATATGTTCGGCGCGTATACTTTTTATAAATCAGCAAATGCTCGAAATTTGAAGCCTATAATAGGATGTGAGTTCTATACGTGCGACGATATGAAAAGCACCAACAGCGCGGAGCGTAATCACTTAGTCCTGATTGCGAAAAACAACGAGGGATATAAAAACCTTGTTAAAATGGATTCGCTTGCTTACATAGACGGATATTACTATAAGCCGAGAATAGACCTTGACTTGCTCGAAAAACACAGCGAGGGCGTAATATGTCTTTCGGCGTGTCTGTCGGGCCGTATTCCAAGACTTTTGTCGGCAGGAGATTACGAGGGCGCAAAAGCCTATGCGTTAAGACTTAAGAAAATGTTTGCCGAAGGCGATTTTTATATCGAACTTCAAGACCACGGCTTGCCTGAGCAGAGAGCTATACGCAATGACTTGGTACGCCTTGCTGACGAAATAGGCGTCAAACTTGTGGCGACCAACGACGTGCATTACATCAATCGCGAAGATTATGTGGCTCAAGATATACTCGTGCGTATCAATACAGGCAAGACTATTAACGACGCAACGGGTATGGAAATGGGCAATGACCAATTCTATCTCAAGAGCTATGAAGAGATGATGGAGATATTCAGTTGGTGTCCCGAAGCAGTTACCAATACCGTTGAGGTTATGGAAAAATGTAACGTGCGTATAGAGAAAGAGGACTTGTATCCTCCGTATAAGCCTGACGACGGATCAAAACCCGAGGAGTATTTGCGAAAACTGGCTTACGAGGGCTTGGAGCGTAGATATCACACTATTACCGACGAGATACGAGATAGAGCGGAATACGAGTTGGGTATCATTATCCGCACGGGTTTTGCCGAGTACTATCTAATAGTTTGGGACTTTATCAATTACGCGCGTACGCAAAATATTCCCGTCGGTCCCGGTCGCGGCAGCGGTGTAGGTTCAATAATTGCTTACGCAATAGGTATAACTAATCTTGACCCGCTCAAGTATCAACTGTTCTTCGAGCGTTTCCTCAATCCGGAGAGAGTTTCCGCACCCGACTTTGATATAGACTTCTGTATGGACAGGCGCGGTGAAGTCATCGACTACGTCATTAAGAAATATGGCAAAGACAAGGTCTGTCAGATTTTGGCGCTGGGTACGATGAAAGCAAAGGGCGCAATTAAAGACGTCGCAAGAGTATACAACGTGCCTTTGGATATAGTCAATTCTACGACCAAACTCATTCCGAATGCCCCGGGCGTAACGCTGGATAAGGTACTTGGCAGAGATCCCAGTACAAAAGAGGACGATCTCAAACTTCGCAATCCCGAAGTCATTGAGATATATGAAAACAATCCCGAAATGCACAGGGTAATCGATATGGCGCTTAAGATAGAGGGATTACCGCGAAACTGCTCTAAGCACGCGGCAGGCGTCGTAATTTGCAAAGAGGTCATAAGCGATCACGTACCGCTCCAACGCAACGGTCCCGATATTACTACTCAATTCCAAAAGGAAGAAGTCGAAGAATTGGGTATGCTGAAAATGGACTTCTTGGGCTTGACGACTTTGACGGATATAGACAAGGCTTTGAAGTACGTCGAGAAAAATCACGGAGTCAAGATAGACTTCGAAAGTTTGGGGTACGATGACCCCGAGGTATATAAATTGATAGGCACGGGCGAAACCGAGGCCGTGTTCCAACTTGAAAGTGCAGGCATGAAAGGCTTTTTGAAAGGCTATCAGCCAAAGAACCTCGAAGAAGTTATCGCAGGTATTTCGCTGTATCGACCGGGACCTATGAGCTGTATTCCCGACTATCTCAACGCAAGAGCCAACAGAGATTTAATAAAATACGATGCTCCGCAACTTGAAAGTATACTTGACGTCACGTTTGGATTTTTTGTATATCAAGAACAGGTTATGCAAGCAGTGCAGGCATGCGCAGGCTATACGCTAGGTAGGGCAGATAACTTGCGTCGCGCAATGGGTAAAAAGAAAGTAGACGTAATGAACGCCGAAAAGACAGTGTTCGTCAATGGCTGTCCCGCGGTTCCCGAAGTCGTCAACGACCAAGGTATCGTAATAAAGAAAGCTTCTCCTGCGGTAGACGGCGCAATCAAAAGAGGTATCTCCAAGGAGAGTGCCGAAAAAATATTCGACGGAATGGCAGACTTTGCAAAATACGCTTTCAATAAGTCGCACGCCGCGGCATACGCTACTTTGACTTACCAGACGGCGTATCTCAAGCGATATTATATGCTTGAACTTTTTGCCGCAGTAATCAATAACCGTATCACTAAGTCGGACGAAATAGCTAAGTATCTTGGATATGTTAAGAACTATGATAAGAAGATATATCCGCCTGATATTAATAAGTCTGACGTAATCTTTACTGTTGAAAATAACGACGGATTGCGCTTTGGTCTTGGCGGTATCAAGAACGTGGGCGAATTGGCTATGAAAGCGCTTGTCGAAGAGCGAAATGCTAACGGCGAGTATAAGTCGATAAGCGAGATACTTGACAGGCTTCCTGCAGGCACAATAAATAAAAAGATGATGGAATGTCTCATCAAAGCGGGAGCATTCGATTGCTTTGGACATACCAGAGCGTCGCTATTGGCAAGTTATGAATCAATTATGCTAGTCAGTGTGCATGATAAAAAAATGCAGTCCAACGGACAAATGAGTTTGTTTGGTTTACTGGAAGATGACGATAGCGCAAAAGAGGATAATATTCCGTATCTTAAAGAATTTGACGACAAACAACTCTTAGCTTTTGAGAAAGAAATGCTCAACGTCTACGTCACGGGACACCCGCTTGACGAATACAGAGAAGAAATAAAGAAGTTTGACTTTAATATCTCCAAGGTTGTGGATTTATTATCTAAGAATCTCGACGAAGACGAACTCGACGAGAGTGAAGAACAACTGATTAAGCAATACGAAAACAAGACGGTTACAATGGGGTGTATGCTCTCTAAGATTGAGAAGAAGACTACCAAGAGCGGTGGTATAATGGCGTACGCTACGATAGAAGATCTATACGGCGAAATGGAAGGCGTATTTTTCCCAAAGACTTACGAGAAGAACAGAAGTCTGCTTGTCAATGATAATATCGTTTTGTTAAAGGCGGTTGTGAAACGCAACAATAACGGACGTCTTAATCTCAACGTGCTGGATATTGAGCCATGGCGTAGAGATGGCGTAGAGAGTAATGTCAAAGTTCAAGAGCAAGAGCCAAAAACCGGACTTGCAAAACATAAGATATTTATTAAAATTGACGACAGACAGCAGTTAAGGCAAGTAATGGATGTATTGGAAGTTTTTCCGGGGACGGATACTGTAATATTCAAAACTTTCGATTCCGCTAAACCTCTGCAGTACGATAAGGGCGTAAATCCTAAAGGCAACTTTGAAAATCAAATCAAAGCTATAGTAGGAGCGAAAAATATCGTTATAAGAGAACTTTAATAATAGCAATCTTTTATAAATTTGACTTCAATCAACAGCTAAAAAAAAGCCACCTATCTTAAGGTGTCTTTCTTGCTCTACCCAATAATTTTCTGGAATTATTAAGAAATTTTGAATTTTTTCAAAAAAAGTATACTTTTACTGAATGTATTTTGCCTTTTGCGAAAAGGCGATTTTTTCTCAATTACATTATAGTTCAAGCAAAAAAAGATTGCAATACATTGTAATCAGTAAAAGTATACTTTATTTGGAATGCGCCGGAAAAGTCATTTTGATTAGCCGAAAATCGACTTCAGTCATTTTGACAACTACATGTCATTTCGACCGCAGTGGAGAAATCTCAACAGCTTGAAAAGTATACAAGAAGAGGAAACATATGAACTCAAAGACATTAAGAGCAAAATATCTAAAATTTGCGATATTGATAATATCTATTTGCTTTTTAGTAGGAGCGATAAGCGCATGCTTACCGTTAAATATTTCAGTGCCTACGTTGGAAGATAATACAATAAGTGATACCGCAATGACTATTACTACTAATGCAAGCGACGGTTTAGGCGAGTTTAACGACGGATATTCTTACGTTTATACTGACAAAACAAAAATTGACGACTATAGAGCGGGGACGGAAGATTACGATATCACTACGCATAAAGTTGCAAAGACGGACAGCAATAGAGGTACGCAAGACAATCCATACGTAATAGCTACTACAGATGATTGGGAAGTATTCGTCAAGAAAATGGCTACTGCTACGAGTGGAACTAATATCTACGGCGCAGGGCAATACTTTGTACTCGGCAAAGATTTAGACTTTGACGGAGTGGATTTTTTTCCTGTTATTAATTTCAATGGTACGTTTTACGGAATGGGGCATTCTCTTAAAAATATCACTTGCTCTTCATGGAAGTATTGGAATGCTAGTACAAATGCATATGTTGACATAAACACCTCTAATATAGCTCATGGCGGTTTTGGAGTATTTGGTCAAATATTAGGAGCGACTATAACAGACTTAATTGTACAAGACTATAGTTT
Source organism: Clostridia bacterium (assembly GCA_029060065.1). Lineage (GTDB taxonomy): Bacteria > Bacillota > Clostridia > Christensenellales > UBA3700 > RACS-045. The sequence continues at coordinate 8,489 of JAIDUT010000084.1, forward strand.
TCAAGATATTCCACAAAATACCACGTGTCTAGATGCGCATGGTCCTTTTGTCGGTGGAATAGCAGGCTTTTCTTATGGAAATAATGTTGTGCTTAATTGCCATTCTTCTGGAGAAATTACGTCTAACAAAACGTATACAAGTCACCCTATTTGTGGCGGTATAATAGGTGATCATGGTTTGGTAAATACTGATTTGTTAGTTTATCGTTGTTCATCAGAATTTTATTCTTCTCTAAAAGCAAGCGGACATGTGTGTCTATGTGGGGGAATAGTTGGGGATTGCCATACTAGTACTACAGTACACTTATATGATTGCGCATCGAATTTTCGTTTAGATTTTGCTGGTACTTCATATAATCATGCCAGCGTTGCAATAGGCTGGGTAAGAGGTAAGACGTCGGTAATAGAAAATGTAGTAGGGAGCATTGACATAACATCAAATGTTCGGCATTTTAGTGGAGCATTAGCCGGAACAGCTGATCCTGCCACAATAATAAAAAACGTTTATGTTGAAGGCAATATTGGCACATCAGGTGCGAATAAAAATTCAATACAAGCTTTAACTCGTACTACTGCAGGAATTACTAGTAGCAATGTCAATGTAGTTAAAAGTTCTACATCTTATGCTCCTTTGCATAGTAATTCGCAAGATGCATTAGGTGCCAATGTATCTACTTACAGTAGTGCTGACCTTATGATAGCATCTGCAAAGACTTTCTTGGGAAACAATTATTCACAAATTTGGGATGTAGATAAAATAGGTGGAGAGTACACTCCGGACAAATCTCCTGTCCGCAATTACCTTATGGCATTTATCAACTTCCGCAATTTGAATAACGGCGGTAATAATGAAGAAAAAGTCGGACTTGACGACGGCGAGCCTTATGTCACAGGAGATAAATTACCTGACGAAGCAAGCGACGTCACTGCATTTATTACCTATCTAAATACCAAGGCTAACGCTAATCATGTATTCAAAGGCTGGACGGATGACCCTACAGGTAATAGCGAACCATTTACAGAATTACCGCAGGGATATTTCGGCGACGTAACGTTCTATGCCGTATGGGGATTATCAGATAGCTACGTAAGTAGCAATATAAAGATAAGTCTAACGTCAGATAAGACTTTAATAGAATACGACAGCGTGGAGAGCATAACTCTAACCGCTAAAGTTACGCATACCGCGCCGTCGAGCGGTTCAATGACCAATCCGTCAGTTACGTATAATTTTATACAAGACGGAGAGGATAAGACTACTTCCGCTAATGTTAAATCAAGCGGTGTCCTATCGGTAAAGACGGTAAAAGACAGCGGAAAATATACGTTTAAGTATAGACTTGCAGATGGTCTAGAGCCGTTATGGTATTATGACGGAACGCCGAGCAATAGTGTAGACATCAAGATAGAGAAAGGTAAGTGGGA
>JAIDUT010000085.1 GCA_029060065.1 Clostridia bacterium
GTAGTGGATATATCTACGATATTGGCGCATTATAAATGTGTGGACGACGCTCACGACGAAAAGTCGGTATCTAAGAAACTTGCAGATGCGTTTGTTATCAAAAGGCGTTATAAAAAGGCAAAGAAGTTATTTCCCGACTTTGATAAGTTCTTAAGCGAAAGATACGCAGAGCTTGCCCGCCTAGAGAACGAGAAATGCCCAAGTCCCGACAAAGTCGCGCATCCTTTTGCCGAGATAATGGTGGAGATTGGCGGTCTTGTCTTTGAAGATAATTACCAAGAGCCACTCAAAAATCTTATGTATAATCTTGGCAAGTGGATATATATCTGCGACGCAATAGATGATATAGACGACGACTTCAAGAAGAAAGGTTACAACGTCTTTTTGCAAAATTATGATTATAAAGACAAAGCAACTTTTCTGCAAGAAAAACAAGAAGTCCTAGAATTCGTACTTATGAGCGCATACAATGCGATTTTGGACGACTTTGATAAAATTCAAGTAAAAAAATATGAGGGTATATTGACAAATATAATTTGGTATGGTATGTTAAATAACACAAAAGAGTTGTTGAGGAGAAGTGAAAAATGCAAGAAAACTCGTATATAATTTTGGGATTGAAGGACAACGCTACGCTTCAAGAAGTAGAGAGTGCCTACCAACGACTCAAAGAAAAATATCAAGTACAATGCTTTGAGGAGGGCGAGAGCGGATCTATAGGCGCAAGAATGTTGTCCAAGATTAAGATTGCTTATAATGATTGCGTAGATGATATCAAAAAAAGAGAAATAGTCGGCGACGGTTCTATCTACGAAGCTATCAAGAAACTTGTCAACGAGGGAAAACTCAATGAGGCGCAAGCGCTATTAGACGACACCGAGCCAAGAGACGGCGAGTGGCATTATACTCAAGCGCGTATATTCTACAAACGTAATTGGTTTTTGGAGAGCAAAGTTCAAGTCGAAATGGCTTTGACGCACGACCCTAATAATTCAGACTATCTTCACACTTTAGATATACTCAAGCGTCAACAGTTCAAGACTGATGACGAATTAAAAGCTCAGCGCCAAGCTAGAGCAGGCTATGAGCGCCCAAGAGAAACAAGTAGCGGTATGAATAGCGGTCTTTGCTCCTATTGCGCGACTTGTCTTTTGTGTAACGCAATTTGTTATTTCTGCATCTAACCGCAAATTACTGTTATAGTAAGTTCCACGTCATTTGATTGTCTATGGATGTCACCCTCAGCGGAACAAAGTGAAGTCGAACGGGTCTCAACTGCTTAAATTAATTTTATGAAAAAACACGCAACAAATTGCGCGTTTTTTATTTTACTATTAATTCTTCTATAATTTAGAAAATCTCTTTGTTATTTCCAAAAAAAGTATACTTTT
>JAIDUT010000086.1 GCA_029060065.1 Clostridia bacterium
AGATCTACACGAGCCTTATCGTCGGCAGCGTCAGATGTTTATAAGTGAGAGACATACATAATATACCCAATAAGATTTTAATGCAAGTAAATTTTACATAATTTTTAATTTCTTGTATTTTACAGTCAATTTTTGTCACAATTATATCTTAGCGTTAACATATTTAATTTCTATAATTGATAATACTATTTTGAATTATCTATAATTATTATATTGAAATAAAACATACAATAGCACTATAACTACTTATCTATTTCTCATATCTCTCTCTTATCTCTGCGAAAAGGCATGAGTAATCAAATAGGTTGACAAAATGATAAATAATATATATAATTTATACAGTAATATTTCAAAGCGTAATGCAAAAGGAGCAAAAAATGAAAATTATGATTACTGCAGAGGCTACGAGCGACTACCCAGATAGCCTTCTCACCGAAAACATTACCATATTTCCTATGGCATATACTCTAAACGGCGTAGCTTACGACGGAGTGACCACGAAATTATCTCCAAAGGAGTTTTACGACGCTTGTCGCAAGGCTAAGACAAAAGATGACTTACCTCAGACGTCAATGATAACCGCATATCAAGCAAAAGAACTCTTTAAGCCGATACTTGACAAAGGATACGATATTATTCACATTGGTTTTACAAAATCTCTTAGCGGAACATACGACCAAATGTGCATGGCATCTAAAGAACTTCAAGAGGAATATCCCGACAGAAAAATTACAATAGTTGAGTCACGTTCCGCGGCTTTCGTACAAGGAATTCTCGTTTGGTACGTAGACCAAAAACTTCAAAGCGGAGCAAGTTACGAAGAGCTCGTTGAATACGCAGAATATCTCTCCTTGCATACTGCCGGCTACTTCACTATAGACGATATGAAACATTTGTACCGTACCGGTCGCGCAAGTAAGACGCAAGCATTTCTCGGCGAAGCATTGCAAATTAAACCTATCCTTTATATAAACAAACTCGGCAAACTAGTCCCCATAAGCAAGCAAATATCCCACAAAAAAGCAATGAAAACCATGCTGGACTATTTTGACAAGCGTATGATGCCCATCGAAGAACAAAAGCTCGTGGCAGTAATGCACGCGGACGCATACGACGAAGCCAAGATGCTCGAAAAGGCTCTTATAGACAAATACGGCTTTACTAATACCGCAATCGTAGACGTCGGTCCCGTAATCGGTACGCACGTAGGCGCAGGAATGGTAGCGCTCATATTCTTACAGCAAGAAAAAGCCGAGCCTAACGACAACGAACTCAAAGAAGATTAATTATCCCCAGTCTAGGCGAAAAGTCTTTATCAATATAATTTTAGCAATTAAAATGAGTGACCGCAAGGTCACTCATTTTAATATTATTCCGACGAAATCGGATTTTACCTTATTTAATTTCTGTTACCCAACCGAATTCGTCAGCGTATCTCTCCGACTGAATACCTGTGATTTTGTCGTACAGGAAAGACGTAATCTCGCCCATTTTTCCGCCGTTGATGACCATATCTTTGCCCTTATAGGTGATTAGACCGACCGGAGAAATTACTGCCGCGGTGCCAGAGCCAAAGCTCTCCTTTAGCATACCGTTGTTATATGCCTCGACAATCTCGTCCATAGATATTCTTCTCTCGCTTACCTTGTAACCATATTTCTTAAGAACCTGTATACAAGACTTTCTGGTGATACCGTCGAGAATACTACCTACGAGCGCCGGCGTAACAACCTCGTCGCCAATGACGAAGAACATATTCATAGAACCTACTTCTTCGACGTACTTATGCTCGGAAGAATCAAGCCAAAGCGCTTGGTCGTAACCCTTTGAATTGGCTATCTCACCGCCCATAAGCGAAGCCGCGTAGTTACCCATACACTTTGCTTCGCCGGTTCCGCCGATAGAAGCTCTTACTAAATGTTCCTCAACGAGTATCTTTGTAGGCTGAAGTCCGTGCGCATAGTACGAACCTACAGGCGAAAGGATAATGAAAAATCGATACTTTTTGCTTGCGTGTACTCCCAATACTTCATCGTTGGCGATAAGCGTAGGTCTGATATACAGCGCAGTACCCGGCTCTGTAGGAATCCAGTCCTTTTCCAATTTAATGAGTTCAAAAAGCGCGTCTTTAACTACCTTTGCGTCAAAGTTTGGCATACAAAGACGTGTGGCCGACTTATTCATACGAATAAAGTTATCGTCTATTCTGAATACCGTAACCTTGCCCTCTTTGGTCTTATAAGCCTTTGCGCCCTCGAAAATACCTTGCGCGTAGTGCAAAATATTGGTTGCAGGAGCAATCGCAAATGGCGCGTACGGAACTATTTCCGGCTCTTTCCAAGCGCCGTTTTCATAGTCCATTACAAGCATATGGTCGGTAAAATATTTACCGAAGCCCAGCTTTGATGAATCGGGTTTTTGCTTAGGTTTTGTTGTCAAAGTAATTTTCATATTTTCACCTCATATTCCTTAAAGGGAATTTTGATATTGATTTTGCTATTTGCACTCGAATGCAAAGTAATTGCTATCGAGGAGTTCTATTTTTGCCTTGTCAAGCGTTATATCCACAATTTTGGCTACTACGTCCTTATAAATTTCCTCGGGTATAGCTACCGTCAACGTGACGTCGTTGCCGTACTCAACGCCAATCGTCTGTCCGCCCAAAATTACGCAAGCATCTTCGACTTTCTTATATACTCCATAAGATAGCGTTATTTTTACCGCAACCGCCCATATCATTTCGACGGTTTTAGCTCTGTTAAGCGCCTCGCTCACACTTGAAGAATACGCGCCCACAAGACCGTTTGCGCCAAGTTTAATTCCGCCAAAGTATCTCGTTACGATGGCAAGCGTCTTATACACGCCACGTTTTTTGAGCACTTCAAGCATGGGTACGCCTGCCGTTCCTTGCGGTTCGCCGTCGTCGGAGAATCTTTGTTCGGTAGCGCTCTCGTTGGATATGAAAGCGTAGCAGTTATGCGTTGCGTCACCGTACTTTTTGGATACAGCCTTTACTTTTGCCATTGCGTCGTCGAAATCGTCGATAGGCATAAGCGTAGTTATAAACCGCGACTTGCTTATTACTATCGTATTCTCTAACGGCTCGGTAATTGCAAAGTAACGGGCTTTGCTCATTATTCGACCGTAACTTTAACGTGCATCTTCTTGCCCTTGTGCAAAACGAACCCGTTTGCTTTTTGGCTGTCCGTCAAAGTATAATTTATATCGTCAATCTTTTCCTCGTCAATCTTTACGCCACCGCCGGCGATAAGATTTCTTGCCTCGCTCTTGGACTTACAAGCGCCCACGGCAACCATGATATCGAGAATATTGACAATCTCTTTGGAGATACTTCTCGTCGGCATATCTTCGCCTCCGCCTCCAAAAGCCGCCAACGCCTGCTTCTGCGCAATTTGAGCTTGCTCCTCGCCATGAACTATTTTCGTAACTTCAAAGGCAAGTCTTGCCTTAGCGACATTCATTCTCTCGTCTTGATATCTGCAAAGTTCTTCTATCTCTTCGATTGGCATATACGTCAAAAGTTTCATACACTTTTCTACGTCTGCGTCTGCGGTATTTCTCCAATATTGATAGAACTCGTAAGGCGAAGTCTTGTCAGGATCAAGCCATACGGCGCCCTTTTGTGTCTTGCCCATCTTCTTGCCCTCACTGGTGGTAAGAAGCGTAAAGGTCATTGCGTACGCGTCACTGCTCTTTTTTCTTCTGATTAAGTCTGCGCCTGCCAAGATATTGGACCATTGGTCATCGCCACCGCATTCCAGCTTACAACCGTAATGCTCAAAAAGATACAAAAAGTCATACGCTTGCATTAACATATAGTTAAACTCAAGGAAAGACAATCCCTTTTCCATTCTTGACTTAAAGCATTCGGCAGTCAACATTTGATTAACTGAAAAGTGCGCGCCTATATCTCTTATGAACTTGATATAATTTAGATTGTCAAGCCAATCTGCATTGTTGACCATAACGGCGCAATTTTCGCCCTCAAAGGAAAAGAACTTAGACATCTGCTCCTTAAAACGCTGGCAATTATGCTTAATGGTTTCCTCCGTCATCATTTGACGCATATCAGTTCTACCGGACGGGTCGCCAATCTTTGCAGTACCGCCACCGATAAGCACGATCGGCTTATGTCCTGCCTTTTGCATATAGCTCATTACCATAAGTTGCATAAAGTGTCCTACGTGCAGGCTATCTGCAGTCGGGTCAAAACCTATATAAAACGGTACGCTTTGGCTACCCAAAAGTTTATAAAGTTCCTCTTCTCTAACCGTCTGCTTAATAAAACCTCTCTCTCGGAGAACGTCCATTATGTTTCTTTTGATTTCCATTTTGCTTTCCTTAAACAATATTATTTTTAATATTATAACACCACTTTTTTGCAATGTAAACAAAAAAGCGGAAGTATCTCTCCCGCTTTTCTATTTAACTTATTACTTCTTACTAAATATTTCGCTACTCGCCGTTCCCCTTAAGGGGAAGCCGTCACGCTAGGGTGCATTCTCGCTTAACTCCTGTCACAACCGCAGAGATTGGTGTGCATTTCGCTCTCTCAAAGGCGAGATGAAGTCGCCAAGTGTACTTGCCGTACACGTCGACTTCTCGAGTCCTGCAGTAGAGCGGAAGGCGCGCCGATATATGCCGATATATGCGGTTGGCATTACTTCTTCATAGCGCGTTGCTCTCTCAACAAATCTTGATATCTCTCGATTTGGTCGTATCTCAAGTCTACCATCTTCTTTGCGGTATCAAAGGCTTGAGCATCAGATACCAAAACTTCTGTTTCTTTGACTTTGACCTTTGTTCCGTCGCCCGTTGCGTCGCGTCGCAAGTCTTTCATGTACTCGTCTTCCATTTTGAGTAATGCAACCGTAGTATCTTTCTTTACCGTCAACTTAAGCAATGGATTGGTCGTCGTCTGTCCGTAGACTACAAAGTACGTAGACTTCTTCTCTTTGCACTTGTATTTAGTCAACACATATTCTTTAAGTCCGTCAAAGTACTTCTT
>JAIDUT010000087.1 GCA_029060065.1 Clostridia bacterium
GAGCCTTATCGTCGGCAGCGTCAGATGTGTAAGAGACAGATTATAATATCAATAAGGGAAGTGGAAATGTTGATAAGTTATTTTATCGACCTATATCCAATAAAAATAGTTAATTTTATGTTTATAAGTATGTTGATAAATAATTTTAGTTTTCCACAATGTCCACAAAAAGATATTTATACTTATCTTTTATGACAATAGGTTATTTATTTTTTATTTTAAGCGGTTATTATTTTGCTTAAAATTATTGTTTTTGAATCATATTCCTAATGTCTTTAACTTGGTTGTTTACTAAGTTATCGCTTTTGATAAGATCCTCTATCTTATCTCTGGCGTACATTACCGTAGTATGGTCTTTTCCGCCAAAGTAACTTCCTATAGAGGCTAGAGGTACTCCCATCATGTCGTAGATTAGATATATTGCTATCTGTCTTGCCATTACTATCTGCTTAAGTTTTTTCTTACCTATTACGTCTTGTTTTTTGACGTTGTAGTAAGAGCAAGTAGCGTCTACAATAGTGTCCATTGATAAAATGTGCGTAGTGACGTCAATATCGTCTTTTAGAGCTTCTTTTATTATATCTATGCTGTCAGGTTCTTTGCCGAGTAATTGACAGTAGAAAATAACTTTTTGCAAAGCTCCTTCGAGTTCTCTTATATTGCTGTCTATCTTTTCCGCAATAAAGTAGACTACTTCTATCGGTAGATTTACGTTCTTGTAAAAAGCCTTTTTTTGAAGTATAGCAATTCTCGTCTCTAAATCCGGAGTAGATATGTCTACCGTAAGACCGCTTGCAAATCTTGACTGCAGTCTTTCTTCTAGGAAAGTAAGTTCTTTCGGATGACGGTCGGAGGAGAGTACAATTTGTTTTTTGAATTGATACAAATCATTAAAGGTATGGAAAAGCGCTTCCTGCGTTCCCGTCTTACCAGCCAAGAATTGTACGTCGTCAATCATAAGAATATCGACGTTGCGGTATTTTTCTCTAAATCTTCTATTTTGTTCGTTATCTTTATTATTTTTGATACTGTCTATATAGTCGTTGACAAACTGTTCAGTAGTGCAGTAAATTATCTTGGCTTTTTTATTTTTCTTTAATATCTCATTGCCGATAGCATTCATAATATGAGTTTTGCCAAGACCTACGCCTCCGTATATAAACAATGGATTGTGAAGAGTTCCCGGTTGTTCTGCTATAGCTTTTGCAGCGGCGTATACCACTTGGTTGCTTTGACCTACGACAAATTTATCGAATATAAAGTCGGAATTAAAGAAACTCTTACTGTCGATATTATCATTATTGATTTCTTCTTTAGACTCTTGAATATGATTTTCATATACCGATACTTCGTCGGGTGTGATAATTACGAAATCTGTGATATAGGTATAGTTAAGTTTCTTTATCTCGTCGAGAATAATATCTCTATAGTTGTTGTATATCGTATTTTTGGTAGATTTAAGAGGAGCTACGATAATAAGTTTGTTATAAGCCACAGTTAAAGGCTGTAGCGAATTAAACCACATATCGTAACTTACAGTGGATATTTTATTGGAAATTCCTATCAATAATTCATTCCAAATCTTCTTACAATCTTCCATACAACTATTATAATATAAAAAGTTTTTTTTTTCAACTCAAATGAATAATATTGATTATAAAGTTTATTTGTATTGATATAATAAATAATATAATTTCATTTGGTTGAGAAAATATATAAATTATTGTAAAATAAATATATGTATATAGAGAGCGTTCAACTTAAGAATTTTCGCAGTTATGAGCAAAAAAAAGTGACTTTCAAAGAAGGTCTTAATATTATAGTTGGACAAAACGCGAGCGGAAAGACTAATCTTTTAGAGAGTATTTATTGTTGCGGAATAGGTAAGTCACCGCGTACTAATATATACAAAGAAATGATAAAATGGGGCAGTGATATTGCTTATATAAAAGTAGTATTGAGAAAAAACAATACTCTTAATACCATTGAATTTTCAATAGATAATCAAAATAAAAAGAGAATAGCTATCGACGGTATACCTCTAGTAAAATTGGGAGAGATAATAGGTATGCTTAATATAGTTTTCTTTTCTCCCGACGAAATGAAACTTATTAAAGACGGACCGCAGGAGAGAAGAAGATTCGCGGATATAAGTCTGTCACAACAAAACAAAAAATACTTTTATTCGCTTTCTAAATACAACAACGTGCTTGCCCAACGAAATAAACTTCTCAAGGAACATCGCGACGTAAAGGCTTTGCCGGAAATGCTGTACGGTTGGGACGTTCAGCTCGCTGAACATGGAGCTTACATTATTCAAAAGAGATATGAATTTATTGATAAAATACAAGGTTTTGCTAAAAAAATGCACGGCGAATTGACTAGTAATCTCGAGAAATTGGAATTGCAGTATGAAAGCAAAGTGGAATATGGCGAAATAAATCAAATGAGAGAGGCTTTTTTTGAAAGATTAAGGAAAGACTTTGACAAGGACTTAAATCTTCTTTATACGTCGTTTGGCGCGCATAGGGACGATATTTGCATTAAAATAAACGATATAGACGTAAGAAAGTTCGGCTCTCAAGGACAACAGAGAAGCGTGGCGCTGTCGCTTAAATTAGCAGAGATATATCTCTTTGAGAGTGAAGTGGGAGAAAAACCTGTGCTTCTTCTTGACGACGTGCTCTCTGAACTCGACCCCGAGCGACGTAGAAAACTTATGGAACTTTCCAGCGGTCTGCAAACGCTGATTACTTGTACTGATTTCGATATGGATATAGAGCATAATCGAATTGCCATAGAAAGAGATAGCGACCGCGTATAGAACTGAGCCTTATTTTCATATTTTTTAATCGCTTTCGCCTAATAGATAGTCTGTCGTAACTCCAAAATAATTGGCAAGAGATATGATAGCATTTGCGTTAGGAGTTCGTTTGCCAAGTTCCCAATAGTTTATAGCAGGTTGAGATATGTTGACGTTATTTGCAAGTTCGATTTGAGATAAATTGTTCTTTATTCTTAAATCTTTCAATCGCTTACTAAATAGCGTCATATCAGTATAATAATCATCAGAGCGATAAATCGGAGTATTATCTTCATTTACGTTTAACAAATAGTCTGTTGTTACTTGAAAGTATCTAGATAATATTATTACTACTTTTGCATTTGGAGTACGTTCTCCGTTTTCCCAATAGCTTATTTCACTATTTGCTAAACCTGTTTCTTTAGCAAGTTGCGGTTGTGATACGTTAAATTCTTTTCGTAAAAGTTTAATATTTGAAATAAATTTTTGTTTCATAGTATTACGATTTAATCGCTTTCGCCTAGTAGATAATCTGTCGTAACCCCGAAATAGTTAGCAAGCGTTATGATAGCGTTTGCGTTAGGTAAGCATTTGCCTCTTTCCCAAAAGTTGATAGATGGTTGGGATATATTTGTTTCTAGCGCTAAATCTTTTTGAGATTTATTGCGTTCAAGCCTTAATTCTTTTAGTCTTTTGCTAAAAGTCGTCAAGTCCACGTTCAAGTCATCTGAGCGATGTATTATAGCATTATCTTCGCTTAAATTTAACAAATAATCTACTGTCACTTGAAAATATCTTGACAAAACTATGATTGCCATAGCGTTTGGCGTTCGGTTGCCTAATTCCCAATGTCCTATCGCACTTTTTTTCAAACCTGTTTCTTTAGCAAGTTGCGGTTGCGATACGTTAAATTCTTTTCGTAAAAGTTTAATATTAGAAGTGAAATTCTTATCCATAATCAAATTTTCCCACAATAATTATCAAAAAACAATTGACTGGCTACAATTTCTATTTTATAATAATGATAGAAATTGTAGAAAAAGGAGAAAAACTATGGAACAATCAAAAATAATACAAAGTCTTTGCGATTTAATGACAGAAGACTGTAGAGTAGACGACGAACCTTATAAAAAAGAATGGGACGAACTGAGCAAATGGAGTAAAATTTTGTTTAGGTATATGAACGGCGATAAAAAATTCCATTCGATTTTTTACCAATATGATATGGCAGAAAGTTTATATGAAGGAGCTAAGTGCGATTTTTACTATAGGGAAGGTTTTTTATGCGGAGCAAGGCTTGCGCTAGAGATATGCGGTTACGTCAAAGAAAAAGGTTGAGATTTCTCCACTTCACTGCGTTTCGGTCGTAAGGAGCGTAAATGACGCTTATCAGCAACGCTTGTACAGAGCGTCAATGACATAAAAACTCTGCTCTCGACTGTGGAGAGTGGTGCAGATTGCGTCTTAACTAGAGCGACCGAGCGGTGAGCGTACTACTTGTACGTGACCCCGAGTGTCAACTCGACGGTAAGGCGGAAGGTGCGCCGCTATACGCAGTCGGTAATTAAAATAATTATTCCCTAAAATCTCTTAAATTGCTTGAATATGTTTATATAATATGATATAATAATTTTATTATAATATTATAATCTTGCGTATGCGTATACGCGCGTGTGTGCGTACGCATAAGCAAGATGAGACTATGAACAAGTGACGCAAGCAAAATTGCGTAAGCGATTTTTGCGATAAGAAGGATAAGCGTTGCGCTCGTAGCAGAGTTACGAGCGTGTTGGTTAGACGAACTTAGCGCATAAATCGATAGCAAGGATGGTTGTGAGAACTTGCGAATAGGCTCATAAATCAAAAACGGAGGTAACAATGAGTAACGAAAAGAATCAAGAGTATACCCAGGACAATATTCAAGTTCTTGAAGGTCTAGAACCTGTCAGAAAACGTCCCGGCATGTATATTGGCTCAACCGACGAAAGAGGTCTTCATCATCTCGTATACGAAGTAGTGGACAACGCTATTGACGAGGCTATGGCGGGCTATTGCGACAAGGTCATAATCGAGATTATGCAAGACGGCGCTGTACGAGTTATTGACAACGGTAGAGGTATTCCTACGGGTATAATTCCCAAAGAGGGAAAGTCGGCAGTCGAAGTCGTACTTACTAAGTTGCACGCAGGCGGTAAGTTCGGCGGTGGCGGATACAAGTTCTCCGGCGGTCTACACGGCGTCGGCGTATCTTGCGTAAACGCGCTTTCCGAGTGGCTTGACGTAGAGGTTGCGCAAAACGGTAAACTTCACAAGATGACCTTTAACAGAGGCGTTGCTCAAAGACCGCTCGCGGTGGTAGGCAATACCAACAACAGAGGTACTACGATTACTTTCTATCCAGATAGGGATATATTTGAAACTACCGATTTTAATTACGCTACGCTTAAGCACCGTATACAGGAACTTGCTTATCTCAACAAGGGATTGAGAATAGAGCTTAAAGACAGCAGACCTTTGAAAGAACAGCAAGAAGAGTTTTATTACGAGGGCGGTATCGTAGAATACGTGGACGTTCTCAACGGCGACAAGGGCGTACTTGAAAAGCCTTTCTATATTCACGCGGAAACCGACCAATATCAAGTAGAAATAGCTATGCAATACAACGATAGCTATAGCGAAAATATATTCTCATACGCTAACAATATAAATACGCATGAGGGCGGTACTCACCTTGACGGCTTTAAGGCAGTGCTTACTAAATTGTTCAACGATTACGCTACTAATTTTAAGTTGCTTAAGAACGAAGAGAAATTGTCGGGCGAAGATTGCAGAGAAGGCTTAGTGGCTATCGTAAGCGTAAAACTTATCGACCCGCAATTCGAAGGACAGACAAAGACCAAACTCGGCAACAGCTTTATGAGAGGCGTGGTATCTAAGGTTATGACGGAGAAATTCGGCGAATACCTTGAAGAAAATCCTAAGTCGGCAAAAGAGCTCGTACTCAAGGCTGTCAATGCTAAAAAGGCGAGAGACGCGGCGAGAAGCGCAAGAGATTTGACAAGACGTAAGAGCGTGCTCGAATCTACGACATTGCCGGGTAAACTTGCAGACTGCTCGGACAAAGACCCCAGAAAGTGCGAGATATACCTCGTAGAGGGCGACAGCGCAGGCGGTACGGCTAAGCAAGGCAGAGATAGACGATTCCAAGCAATTCTACCGCTAAGAGGTAAAATTCTCAACGTAGAGAAGGCTAGGCTTAACAGAGTGCTTGAGAGCGAAGAAATAAAGAATATGATTACCACGTTCGGTTGCGGTATTCACGACGATTGCGACGTCAACAAGCTCAAGTACGACAGAATTATTTGTATGACCGATGCCGACGTAGACGGTAGCCATATCAGAATATTGTTGTTGACGTTCTTCTATCGCTTTATGAAGCCTATCGTAGAGCAAGGACACGTATATATCGCTCAACCTCCGCTCTATAAGGTTACGCAAAAGGGTAGCAAGAAAGAGAATTATTTCTATGACGACGCTTCACTTGAGGAGTTCCTCGTCAGCATAGGCAGAAAGGGCGAAATTCAAAGATACAAAGGTCTTGGCGAAATGGATGCGGAACAGCTTTGGGATACGACTATGAATCCCGAGACCCGTACGCTACTTCGAGTTAATCTTAAGGACGCGGAAGAGGCTGACGAAATATTCTCCGTGCTCATGGGTGACGAACCTGACAAGCGCCGTACCTTCATTGAAGAAAACGCAAATCTCGTAAAAGATTTGGACGTATAAGGAGGCTGAAATGGAAGAGAAGAAAGATAATATTTTTGAAATGCTCGACAAGACCAACGTCGTAGAAGTCGACGCTATCAATGAGATGAAGACCTCCTTTATTGCATACGCAATGGCGGTCAACGTATCGAGAGCTATTCCTGACGTAAGAGACGGACTTAAGCCCGTACACAGAAGAATACTCTATGCAATGAACGAATTGGGTCTTACGTCCGATAAGCCTTTCCGTAAGTGCGCGCTTATCGTCGGCGACGTGCTGGGTAAATACCACCCGCACGGCGATTCTTCGGTATACGACGCTTTGGTAAGACTTGCGCAAGACTTTTCTATAAGATGTACGCTTGTCGACGGTCACGGTAACTTCGGTTCGGTAGACGGCGACCCTGCGGCGGCATATCGTTATACCGAGGCCAGACTTAGCAAGATTGCCGACGAAATGATAAGAGATATTGACAAAAAGACGGTAGACTTTTACCCCAACTTCGACGACACGAGAGAACAGCCTGTCGTACTGCCGTCGAGATATCCTAACTTGCTCGTCAACGGCTCGGACGGTATTGCCGTGGGTATGGCTACGTCAATTCCTCCTCACAACCTCGGAGAGGTTATAGACGGTACTATAGCGTTGCTTGAAAATCCCGAGCTTGACGTTGATGGAATTATGGATTATATTCCCGCGCCGGATTTCCCGACGGGAGCGTATATTATGGGCGGTAGCGGAATAAAGAAAGCATACCGTACTGGTAGAGGCAACTGTATTATAAGAGCAAGAGCAGAGATAGAAGAAAACGACCGTACGGGTAAATCTAGAATTGTTATTTCCGAGATACCTTATCAGGTCAACAAGGCTAAGCTCATAGAGAACATGGCAGACCTTGTAAAGCAAAAGAGAATCGAGGGCATTTCCGATATTCACGAACTTTCCGACAAAGAAGGTATGAGAATAGTCGTAGACGTAAAGAAAGACGCTAATCCGCAAGTCGTACTCAATATGCTCTACAAGCATACTCAAATGCAGATTTCTTTTTCTATGATTATGCTTGCGCTCGTAGACGGCACGCCAAAGGTACTCAATATCAAGCAGATACTTGAAGAATATATCAAACACCAAAAGTCAGTTGTCGTTAGAAGAACGCAATACGATCTAGATAAGGCTTTGGAGAGAGAACATATATTGCTCGGTTTAGTCAAGGCTTTGACTAATATCGACGAAGTAATCGAAACCATTAAAAAATCTAAAGACAGACAGTCGGCTATCGAAAATCTTATGAATAACTTCGAGCTTTCGGATAAGCAAGCCATTGCGATTCTCGAAATGAGATTGCAAAGACTTACCGCTTTGGAAGTAGAGAAGATACAGGAAGAGTTGGCAGAGCTCGAAAAGACCATTGCAGATTTGAGAGATATACTCGCCAAACCGCAAAGGGTTGTCGAAATTATCAAGACGGAACTTCTCGAAATCAAGGGAAGATACAACGATAAGCGCCGTAGCGAAATCACTTACGATTATTCCGACATAGATATAGAAGATCTGATAGAGGTAGAGGACGTAATTCTCTCCATTACTCACAACGGTTATATCAAGCGTATGCCTGTAGACGAGTACAAGGCTCAACGCCGTGGCGGTGTGGGTATATCCGCGCACAAGACCAAGGAAGAGGACTTTGTGGAAAACGTAATCACTACGTCCACTCACGACAACATACTCTTCTTCTCCAACAAGGGTAAGGTATATCGCGCTAAGGGTTATCAAATACCGGAGGCAAGCAGAACTTCTAAGGGAAGAGCAATCGTCAATCTGCTCAATCTCGAACCGGGAGAAGTTATCAACGCTTACGTGCCTGTTCCGAAAGACAGTCAAGGCTTCTTGATGCTTGCGACCAAGCAAGGTCTTATCAAAAAGACGACTTTGGACGAGTACGTGCGTATCAACAACAACGGTAAGAAGGCTATCACTTTTGCAAATGATGACGATGAACTTATCGGCGTACAACTCACAAGCGGTACGGACGAGATTATCATGGCGTCAAGTGGCGGTAAGTGTATCAGATTCAGCGAAGAGGATATCAGACCTACCGGCAGAACGAGTATGGGCGTCAAATCTATCAAGCTCGATAAGGGCGAAGTAGTCGTGGATATGACCAAGGTCAAAGAGGACTGCGAAGTGCTTACCATTACGGAAAACGGCTACGGCAAGCGTACCGATATAAGCGAGTATAGATTGCAAGGCAGAGCAGGTAGCGGTATCAAAGTCGGCGTACTCAACGATAAGACGGGCAACGTCGTCAACCTCAAACTTGTACACCCGCTTGAGGACGACGTAATGATTATCTCCGACAACGGTATTATTATTAGAATTAAAGCTGACGAAATCTCCAAGATTGGCAGAAATACTCAAGGCGTCAAGGTCATGAGAATGAAAGATAGTAATTCTAAGGTAGTAGCCTTCACAATAGTACCTCACCAAGAGGACGAAGAGACGGCAGAGAATAGCGAAGCGGAAAGCGTAGCTACCGAAAGTCAACCGCAAGCAGAAGCGACGGAAAATACAAATAATCCGACAGACGGAGAGTAAAAAATAGCTTATAGCAAAGATAGAAATAGCGTATCGAAAGGTACGCTATTTTTTAGTTATGAAATTCCTGTTAGGAACGGCAATAGAAGAAGAGGACTTAAAACTTATTTACGATAGCCCGACTAATATTGTTAAGATTATAGACGGCAAGTGGGAAGTTGACTTTTCGGGCAAGATAATATTGCTTAGACGAGATGAGATTGAACTTGTAGGCGACTATGCCGTTAAAAAATAGCGTAGAATAACATGATTATATACTTAAAAAAACGGAGTTGTGTGTTCAACTCCGTTTGAATTTATATTGAGTGACGTTGGAAGCTATTACAACAAGAATAACGCTACTATCGCGCAAATAGTAATTACGGCGGTGAAGCCAAGCGTAACGCTTTGCAGAATTATTTGCGTGAGGGAATGTCTGTCTATTTGACGAAGACGGTGTACGCTCTCAACTTTAATCTTTTGCTCTAGTTGTTTCTCGTCGAGTTTGACGAACTTATAATACTTTTCCAAGCCTTTAACTCTGCCGACTTTGACAAAGCCTTCGGGTAGCGCGCCGATACTTTTCAACTTTTCTTCGCAAAGTTTTGTTTCTTCTTCGCTAGCCGGTACTAAGCCGTATTCAAATTGTTCTTCAAATTCGTTATATGCTTTAATCTTTTTCATTTAAGAACCTCTAATTAAATTTATACTAGTAATTTTGCTATCGATTTTATCCCAATTTATTTCAATAGGGGGAGCCCCTTCGACTACGCTCAGGGTGACGTCACTTTTTTTTGTTAAGTACTCCAAAGGACTTGAATTAAGTGAGTATGAATAAGATTGCGTAGGCGAACTTAGTACGCAATATCGGTAGCAAAATTGTCATACGAACTTAACGAAAGTCTTTATAATGTCAATGCTGCCGCGCCGAGTATACCTGCGTCGTTCTTAAGACTTGCGGTCTTGACTTCGACGGTAGGGTTGAATTTAGCGCCGAATCTGCCTTCGTTGACAGCCTTTTGGATTGGGTCGGTTAGGTATTCCTTTTCGTTGCTGATACCGCCACCGATTAGAATTGCTTCGGGGCAGAAAATATTGACGAGGTTGACAACTCCGCAAGCTATGTAACTGATATAATTATCCACTACTTCTTGACCTGCTTTGTCGCCTTGTTTAGCCGACATAAAAGCCGTCTTGCCCGACACTTGACCTTCTTCTTTAGCCAGCTTATGCATCAAGCTCTCAGGGTGTTTATCCATAGCTTCTTTAGTCTGTCTTATAAGGGCGGTAGCAGACGCGTACGTTTCCCAACATCCGCGAGCTCCGCAATTACAAAGGGGAGCGTCTTTTGACATATTGATGACCATATGACCGCCTTCCGCGCCGGCGCATTCTCTTCCTTCAAAAAGTTTGCCGTCCATAACGAATCCCGTGCCTACACCTGTGCCGAGCGTTACGAAAATGACGTCCTTATATCCTTTGCCTGCGCCAAAGACTACTTCGCCTAGAGCGGCGCAGTTGGCATCGTTGTTTATGTAAATAGGCAAGTCGTAATACTTTTTGAGTTCGTCAACTACCGGAACTCTCTCCAAAGCAATGTTATTGCTGTATCTTATTAAGCCTTTTTTAGAATCAATAGAACCCGGTTGACCTATGCCGATACCGCGTACGTCTTTTACGCTTATCTTAGCGCCCTCGATAACCAAGTCGATGACTTTTTTTATGTCCTCGCTTATGCTGTAGTCAGCCGTATATTTTTCCGTAGTGGGAATAGCAGTCTTGAAGATAATTTCGCCATTTTGCGTAACCACTCCGCCTTTTATACTCATACCGCCTACGTCAATTCCGATTAAATACATAATGAATTCTCCCTTTATTGTATGCATATTCTTGCATTATATATATTATACAATAAAAGCAATGTAAAAGCAAGATTTTATAATGAAGATTTTCTAGCTGTGGAGATTTCTCCACTTCGCTACGCTTCGGTCGAAATGACGTAAGAATGGTTGAGATTTCTCGACTACGCTCGAAATGACATTAAAAAAAATTGGTCGAAATAACATAATAACGTAATGATAAAACGACATAATAACGTAATGACGTAATACGCACGTCAAACATTATACATGAAATTTCTTTTTTAATTCCGAGATAAGAGTTCTTCTGCCCAGTATGCAACAGAAAATTATTATTACTGTGGATACGCACGTTGAAATGATTGCTAAAACAGGGTGCGCGATTACTTTGCATACAAAGAGTATTAAAGGTAAATATCCGAGCGCAGAGATAATCAAAGTATCCAGTACGGCGCTACTCCAGTATTTGAACGCAATAGTCGTATATATTCCCGTAGTTATCGAAGCGATTATCAATATCGAGGGAAGACCGTAGTCCCATACCCAAGTGTCGGTATCTTCGGGCGCTTGTTTGTCAATGAGGTAATTAACCGTCAAAAGTACTGCGAGTATACCAACGGCTTGCCAAAATATTTTGATACCTATGCCGTTGTTGGAAAGTATAGTATTGGCAATGAGGATAAAGCCGTATATGACCAATACGCCCACGATTGCAAACCAATACAGTTGCGGGGTCGTAAGCATGTTGATAGGAATACTTAAGATAAACAGCGTCAAAGCTATACTCACATAGAGTTTGGTAACGGATAACTTTCTCTTTTTCCGCTTCGGCGTCTTTTGTTTGTCGGGATATGCTTTTTCCGGTTGGTATGGCATATCGAGATTTTCGGGAATGGGGAGTTTTTCGTGACAAAGCGGACAGACTTTGCTTTCGCACGCTACGTCTATATTGCAATATTTACAACGCATTGTCCACCTCCCAAAAGTTTGAAGTTACTTGCAAATCTATTCCGTCTTCACCAAGGTGTTTTGCAAACGCTCTCTCTATATCCGTGTCGGTAATTCGTCTTGTAAAGGTTATGCACGCTTTGTCGTTGCAGGAAATTACGGAAAGCGACAGCGGAGTAGTAGCATTGGAATTAATAGAAAAACTTGCGCTGTCCACGTACTGTTTCATACTGTCCGGCAGGTCTAAAACGCCAAAGTTTGACAACGTCGCCGTCTTTTTGGTCTTTCCCCAAAACGTATTGGAAAAGTTGAAAAATATTCTTTTCAAAAACAGCGGTATAAATCGTACCAAAAAGAACTTTTCCGCCCATACAGTAGTGGAAATCTTATCTTTAAGGCGCTCCTTATTGAGGTCGCGGGTAAGATTACTGTGCATAATTTCAATGAGTTTATCGAGGTCCATATCTTCATACGGATTTGCGCCAATTCGAGAAAAAAGCGAGAAATTACGCAAAGTCTTGGAAGGGAATATCTTACGCAAATTTATAGGCACAAAAAGCTGGATATCGTTGGCGCTTTGAACCTTGTCTTTTATTTGGCTTTCGTATATCGAGAGCATAAAGAGCGCGCCCAAGTATTCCGTCATAGTACAGCCCTTAGCGTGGCATACGTCGAGAAGTTGCTTTACATCGCAATACATATGGATGATACCGTTACCGGCGTTGTCGAATAGAATACCGTTGATATGGTACGCCTTTTTGCCTTGCAACTCTTTGATTTTGAGTTTAGACATAGGCACTCGGGAATAGTTCTTAAGGAAAGCGTCCTCGAGTTCTTCCGTTGTGACAGGAGAGCCGACAGTGAGTATCTTTTGGTCGGAGTACACTTCGTGACCAAGCAAGTTGAGATACGTATATACCAACGACTTGACAAACTCCGACGCGCCCGTCGCATCGCATATAGCGTGGAAAAAATCGCACACGATTTGTTTTTGGAAGTAGCTCACTCTAAAGCAATACCCGTTGCAATTTTTATCGGTAATTTTTTTTATAGAAGTGGGGTTTAGGGGATATACGGTAAGTTTTGCATTGTTTTGGTCAAAGTAGTACCAAAACACTCCTTTCATAAGTCTTACTTGATACCCGGGGAAACGACCTATCGTCAAGGACAACGCTTGTTGCAGAATTTCGGCGTCAACTTCTTCTTTTAGATTGACGCTAAGACGGAAGATATTCTGACTCTTTTTGTTGACGAGCATAGGATAAATCTTTGCCGAGTTATCCAACTTGCTCCATGTTTCTAATGATTTTGCCACGCGTGTTCCTTGAATTGATTTAAGTATAGACATTATACCATAATATATTCGCGTTGGCAACCCACATTGATTACTATGGATAATATTACATAAATTTTATAAAGCGTTATTTACTTGCATTTTTGAATTTGCCGACGGGGAGTTTGCGAGCAAGTAGAGCGTCAAGTTCTTCGCACGCGCCTTGCGTAATATGCGACTTATTTATAACGTGACATTGATTGGACGCAATATACATAAAGTAGTACTTAGGGGTGGATATAACTTTGTAAAAATACGTATAGTCGGCTTTTGTGTGACTATAGAAGCTCTCTCCGCGCTTTTGCAAATGCTCAAATCCTTCTTCGTTAAATCTGTAAATCTCTTTAGTTGGGTTTTGTAAAAACGGGCTTGTCTTTCTGACGACGCTCTGCGCGTATTCGTTAATAAGCAATACTATCGGCGTAAACAATGCGCCTACAATTATCAAAGTTATTCCGGCAATTACGTCCGAGTTATCTTCAGCCATTACAATGCCGGTTACTCCTATGCCTATTATGAATAAAGATAAAACGACGAAGATAACAATCGCCTTTTTTATATTCATTTTGTTGAGCGCTTTTTGCGCGTTGAAATCTAATTGCGTCTTAAATTCTATCATAAATACATTATATAAAGTATAACGTCAAAAGTCAATAGGCAAAAAGAGATATACAACTGCATAATCTAAACTACCGTATTGTAAAATATACTATGCAAATCCACGAATTAATCGTTATTTTTCTCGTAGGCGCGGGGCTTGGCGTTATAGCGAGATATATCATGGGGTATAAAAAGAAATATTCGCCTTATGTCGCGCTCAATATTCTCTTGGGCGGAGTAATGTGCGTAATTTGCCATTTGTTATGCGGGAGCAATACGTATGCAGTCTTTCTAAGCGGAGTAGGTGGAATAATATTCAATTTTTTGTTTAGCGTGTATAGACTTATTTTTTAATATACAAAACGGGCGTATCATTACGATACGCCCGCTCCTATTAAGCGAAAAGTATTGTTATATTCTTGCGATTGCGTTTATCATAGAGGCTACAGCTTCGCCACTCGCCGTCGCGTCACCGCTTGGCGCGCTTTCGCCACCGCCTACAGGTATCTTAAATCCATTTATAAATTGCCAGAATACACCGCCTTCTTTTGCCACAGCTTCCATAAATTTATTGAAAAGATTGTTGGTGACAAGCCAGTTGGCAAATACGTCTTTTTGCGAATCTGCAACGACGGCTTGCATAAAGTCGGCATCTCTAAATATATTGATGACATATCCCATTAAAATAAGCGCGACAAAACCTACGAAAGCGTAGAAAAAACCTCCTAGCACTCTGTTGACACTGCTCAATGGGGAGTCTGCAATTCTCTTGTTGACAGCAAAGATAACAAAACCGAATATTGCGCTTGCTATAATTACTATAATCAACGCGCTAATGCCGGACAATACTCCTGCATGAACGTTCTTAAAGAGAGATATGGAAGTAAGAGCTTTTGCTAAATAAGGCGTAATAAATAGCGTAAGCAAAGCAGTACCGACAACAGCCAAAAGTCTAAGCAAGGTTTTGACTATACCGCGGACTACGCCTACGATAAAGCATATCGCTAATACTATAATTGATATGATAGATATTACTGACATAGGTTCTCCTTATATGATTATGCCCGAAATTTTCTCGTTGATTACATTGTCATTATAATATTGTAATATTTATATTGTCAATCTAAATAAACTTCAAGTCTTACATTATATTTGTAAATTCTACAAAAAAGTACTATAAAGTTTTTTGATATATTTGCAGTTCTTGGGTATAAAAAACCATATGGGTGTAAACAATTACCACTATGAAAAACTTGGTATTTTTATGTATAGGAACAACTAAAATCATCGGGGACAGCATCGGTCCCAAAGTGGGCGATAAGCTCAAAGAAAATTGCGTAAACGCATACGTATACGGCAATACGCAAAGACAGGTTACGGCAATCAACGTCGACGACTACGCCAAAATGATAAAAGCCCGTCACAAAGACGATATCGTCATTGTCATCGATTCTGCGCTCGGCAAACTCAAGGATATAGGCGCAATTAAAGTCACGCAAAACGGCATTAAGCCGGGAGGCGCTTTTGACAAGAACAAAGAGAGAATCGGAGATATAGGCATACTTGCCGTAGTGGGAGATGCCGACGGCAACCGTATGCAAGAACTCAAAGACAGGGACGAAAGTTTTATAACTCATCTTGTGGATAAGGTGGTCGAATTCGCAAAGGGCTTGTTATACAAGGCTGTCAGCCTTGGCGCAGTTCAAGGCGACGCGACAAAAGAGCAAGTGTTTGCATAGTTACTGCCATAGAATTTTCCGCTATATCACTAATTCGGCGAGAAGTGAACGATACTATATTTTACAAAAGTTATAGATAACATAATTGACTATTCTTTTATTATAATATATAATAGGGTTGGCAATTTATTAATATCTATAGTAAGCGGACACGTTTCGCTTGGAGGGAAAAGTGAACAAAAAAGCAATGTACACAAGGATTGCGATAGTCGCAATTTTAGTGATAGTGATAATTACGTTTTTCTATTTTAGGTTCTTTAACAGTAAAACCGAGGAGATTGCGTACAGTAAAGGCGACGTGACCAGCACGGATTCGGGCATGGTGCAGAAGATTGAGGCAGGTCAAATTGGCGCTTTGTATATCGAATCTTATAAGGTTTATGCATTGAAAGCCAGCGCGACGGAGGATCAATTAAAGGCGTTCTATAAAAATCCGACTAAAAAAGCCGATTTTGTAGCCAACATAAGTTCTCGCCTTAACTTCGAGAATTACCTTGACGATTTGCAGGATAGAATTGACGCGGGAGAAATCAACATTAAAGTTCCGCAATACGTATTCAACGACCCAAATTCCGGTATAAATATCTCGTCGATAATTTTCCCGTTGCTGGCATTGATAATCTGCGCGGTAGTTATCTTCATAATTTTCAGACAGAGCGCAAGCTCCAACCGTCAGGCTATGGACTTCGGTAAGACTAAGGCAAGGCTCAATATGAACGTATCCGTACGTTTCACCGACGTTGCCGGCGCGGAAGAAGAGAAAGAAGAGTTGCAAGAAATCGTGGAGTTCTTAAAAGACCCGCAAAAGTTTTTGGGGCTCGGCGCAAGAATACCAAAGGGCGTTTTGCTCGTAGGTCCTCCGGGAACGGGTAAAACCTTGTTTGCAAAAGCTGTCGCAGGCGAGTCTAACGTGCCGTTCTTCTCCATAAGCGGTAGTGACTTCGTGGAAATGTTCGTAGGTACGGGCGCGGCGAGAGTTAGAGATTTGTTTAATCAGGCAAAGAAAAATATGCCGTGTATTATATTTATCGACGAAATAGACGCGGTCGGCAGACAGAGAGGTTCGGGACTTGGTGGCGGTCACGACGAAAGAGAACAGACCCTCAACCAGCTTCTCGTTCAAATGGACGGCTTTGAGAAAAACGAAGGTATAATCATAATGGCGGCGACCAACAGAGCGGATATACTCGACCCAGCATTGTTGCGTCCGGGCAGATTCGACAGACAAATATACGTCAACGTCCCCGACGTAAAGGGAAGAGAGGAAATTCTCAAAGTTCATTCGCGTAACAAACCTTTGGCGCAAGACGTATCCTTTAAGATATTGGCAAGAATGACGAGCGGATTTAGCGGAGCAGACCTTGAAAATCTTCTCAACGAAGCGGCTATCCTTGCTGCAAGGGCAGGTAGAAACGTAATCGTTATGGAAGATATCTTGGAGGGTATCAATAAGGTTATCGCAGGTCCTCAAAAGAAGTCGAGAATCGTCACAGACAGCGACAAGAGAATCACCGCATATCACGAATCGGGTCACGCTATCATTGGCAAGTTGCTTGAAAATTGCGACGACGTGCAGGAAGTCAGCATTATCCCCAGAGGTATGGCGGCGGGCTATACTTTGACAAGACCGGAAAACGACGACTCGCATATCACACGCAATAAGCTCATAGATATGGTTACTATGATGCTAGGCGGTAGAGCGGCGGAAGAGATAGTCATAAAAGATATTTCTACGGGCGCGTCCAACGATATCGAAAGAGCAAGTAATATCGCTAAGAAAATGGTTACGCAATGGGGTATGTCCAAAGCGATAGGCAATATGTATCTCGGCGGAGATAAAGAAGTATTCCTCGGCAGAGATTACGGTACTACGCATTCTTATAGCGAAGATTTGGGCGGAATCATAGACAACGAAATCAAAGCTATTCTCGATAATTGCTACGCTAAGGCTTTGGAGATATTGCAAGCCAATCGCAATATAATGGATAATATGGTCAAAGTTCTCTTTGAGAAAGAAACCATATATACCGAAGAAGTCAATATGCTCTTCGACGGCAAGACAGCAGACGAAGTAATAGCTTATATCGACGAAAGACAGGCGAAGAAAGACTCGTACAAAAAGAGCGAAATGCCTAAGATAGATATCGTTGAGGAAAAAGCAGTCGTAGAGGAAAAGAGCGAGAGTCCAAAAATCGACGATACTGCGGAGCAGGCTTTCGATAATACGGAAGCTACTCAGCCTCAAGAGAACAAAGCCGATGAAACGCAAGATAAATCGCAAGAGGACGAGCAAAACCAACCTAAAGAATAAGATAGTATAAAAAACACCCCTGACTTGATGTCGGGGGTGTTTTTTTGTTATGAAAACGGCGTTGAATTAAAGTCTTTTAGTTATTTCTTGGTAGTTCCATTCTTTGGCTTTTTTGCCGACTAGGAACCAATCTATAAATGCCCATATTCCCAAAAATCCGCCGGTAAGGAGTTTAAGTACTCCAAGACCTGCTTGTCCAAGCATAAATCTATCAATTCCAAGATAACCGAAAAATATTGATACTACGGTAACGGTAGTAGGATTTTTGAAATTGATTGTAGCAAGCAAGTTGTATTTTTCGTCCGGACAATTTCTCATTGCATCTTCAATATAAGCTCTTTTGTCTGCGGGGAAACGCTTGCCGTAGGCGTTCATAAAATTTGCTATCCTTTGTTGGTCCATTGTAATTCTCCTTATATATAAAAGTTATTGATATACGAAATATCGTAATAAGTATACGATACGCAATATTGTTTGTCAATACTTTTTCGTATAAAATATACGAAAAAGGCAATTATAGGGAGTGATATGGATATTCTTGCTAAAATTATCGAATTGCGCAACCAAAAAGGGTGGACAGAATATAAGTTGAGCGTGGAATCCAATATTCCTCAGACGACAATCTCTTCTTGGTTTAGAAAAAAAGTCCAGCCTTCCGTCGCGTCTTTGCAAGCAATCTGCAATGCGTTTGGAATTACGCTGTCGCAATTTTTTGCAGAAGACGGCGAGCCTTATCAGCTTACTCAAGCGCAAAGAAAATTGCTTGATGAATTTTCGTCGCTTACAGCCAATCAACAAGATGCATTGCTTAACTTGCTTAAGTCGTTGCGGAGCGAAGATTATAAATGAGATTTGAATTTATCGGGTAATATCTTGCTAAGAATGTTGACAAGAGGTTGAAATACAATGAGAAAGAGTAGTAAGTTGCAGACTATTTCAACAATATAAAAGGCAAAGCCTCTGGCATATATGATTGCGAATCTCTTCCAAAAGTTATTCCAAAACCCCGTCAAAAGTCCCGTGTCTATTAGAGAACTCAATACTCCGAACATCGCCGTCAAAACTACCGCCGTTGCAGTAATAATAAGACGGTTCTTAATTTTGAATTTGCCGAGGAGCATAAATACCAAAGCCACGCATCCCCAATGTATGAGGTAAGTAACGACCCAAGTATTTATGCCCCAAATTAAAGTTTCTAAGCCCACGAATATGTACGTGGCTATTATACCGTAAATGCCGAATACATATCCGTATACCCCACAGAGCAGAGTAACTATCTCTACGTTGGGTATAAATGACAGCGCAAGTTTTCCCACCTCTAGGGTGGCGGACATAACTGCTATCAGCGCAAGTTTAAGCGCTCTGTCACGGTGCGTTTGCTTGTTTACCACGTTTCTAGACTGAGTATAATTACGCAATCGGCAAGTATTGACATTTCGCTTGCGCCACGAGCGCTACTAGTGCATTTTACGTCTTTATACGTAACGGTCTGCGCCCATTCTGCTACGCTTATATCTTTGGTTACGCTTGTGTAAATTGATATAAAGGTGTGCTTATTGTTGTTGCCTTCCAAGTCGCCAACTTGGTTTAGAAGCCCGCCATTGTCGATTGAATAGGTTAGCTGTCCGTCATCTTGGAGATAGTCAAGTATCGCCACAAGTCCCGTCGATTGGCTGTTGCCGGAGGGGAGTTTTGACATGTCAACGACATATTCTTTAGTGTCGTCGCCATTGAGAAGGACAAGCGTCATTGTTCCTTCGCTGTCATTGCCGGAATCAAAGCAAGCGAAGAGAGTCAGCGCAAGCAAGGATACCAGCAATATTGCCGTAATGATTTTTGCATACTTTTTAGTTTTCATTTGTATGTGCTCCTTTTATTTGTTTTCAATAGGTAGAGATTCCTCCATTTCGCTAACGCTACAGTCGGAATGACATAAAACACGCTGGAGCGACCTCAGAGATTAGTGCGATTTTCGTCCGAACGAGGGCGAGACGAAGTCGCCAAGTGTACTGTATGTACACGTCGACTTCTCAAGTCCCGATGTTAGGGCGGAAGGCGTGCTGATATAAGCGGTCGTGTAGAAAGAAAAACGCCCCATAAGAAGGGGCGGTATGACAAGCTGAATAAAGCTATGACTTGACTTCCCACCGAAATCCGTCTTTGATATTGCAGGCAGGTCTCCTGACTTACGGCTTCATACCTTGAGCTCTCTTCCCGATTTTTCAGTGATAACGAGCGTTCGTAGCCGAT
>JAIDUT010000088.1 GCA_029060065.1 Clostridia bacterium
ATTTTATATAGTGTTAATGTTTTATTCCTTTTCCAATTTCTCACTTGGAATAAAATCACGTCCTACAAGCTCGTCAAGACTTATTCCGTAAAAGTCTGCTAATTTTACACAAAAATCAATGTTAGGTAGCACTTTATTGCCTTCCCACCTATTTATATTTTGGTGTGACGTCCCAATTTGTTTTGATAGTTCTAGTTGAGAAATTCCTTTTGCTTCTCTTTGTCCTCGAAAGGCTTCGCCGTAATCTAACATATTTAATTCTCCTTTTATTAAATTATTGCACAATTTTGTATCAAATACTTGACTTGCACATAATTGTGCAATTATAATATATTCGACATATAAACTATCAGTGGAAACACTAAAAAAGGAGATAAAACTATGCAACTTAAAGATTCAATTATATGGCAAATGTCAAACGGTCTAAGAGGACACTTTGAAGATATCCCCTTGAGCGAGGACTATCAAAAAGCCAAAGAAGAAACGGTAGAAAAAATGGAAGCGCTTGAGGAAAAACTTAAAAAATATCCCGAACTTTATACTCTGTACAAAGAAGTGCTAGACGCAACTGATAATGAATATTTTATATACGCCGACGATGTATATCGAGAGGCTTTTGCCTTTGGACTTGCTATTGGGCGGGAAGTTTTTGAAACTTCTCTACTACGTTCGAGATAATATAGAGCGTTTTGATTATCTAATCTGTCATTTCGACTGTAGCGTAATGGAGAAATCTCATCCGATTATTACTCATTCAAGCAAAGTATCTCAGCTGGGTCAACATCTAGAACTTTACACAAGTTGGCAAAAGTATCAAGCGAAGGCAATTTTGTTCCTAACGAATAGCAAGATACAGTTTGATTAGAAATTCCTAATCTTCTTGCAATTTCAGATTGTGATAATTCACTATTTTTGATTTCTTCTTGTAACTTAGTTTTTATAGCGTCTAATGTAATCATAATCTCACCTCAAATAAATTTTATCACCTAATAGGTTAATTTTTGTTGACTTCCACCCATTGGGTGAAGTATAATAAATAAAACATTTATTAAGAGGTAAATATGCAATTAAAAGATTCAGTAATATGGCAAATGTCAAACGGTCTAAGAGGACACTTTGAAGACATCCCTTTGAGCGAGGACTATCAAAAAGCCAAAGAAGAAACGGTAGAAAAAATGGAAGCTCTTGAGGAAAAACTTAAAAAATATCCCGAACTTTATGCTCTGTACAAAGAAGTGCTAGACGCAACCGATAATGAATATTTTATATACGCCGACGACGTATATCGAGAGGCTTTTGCCTTTGGACTTGCTATTGGGCGGGAAGTTTTTGAAACTTCTCTACTACGTTCGAGATAATATAGAGCGTTTTGATTATCTAATCTGTCATTTCGACTGTAGCGTAATGGAGAAATCTCATCCGATTATACCGAAGTATACAACTGCTTATACGGATTTGCGGAATTCGCCGTCAAGACATAGAACTCTTTGCTCATTATATCTTTTGGGTCATTGCCGAAGTATTCGCAATACTCCTTGACGTACTGCTCTATTTCTTGCAAATCTTCAGCGTTAGCCTTTCTTGCGACAATTTGCTCGGGCAAATCGGGCAACTGCTCACTACGCAGAATAATCTTACCGCCGTGCATGCCGTTGCCGGTAAAGAAGCCGACGTTGGTCTTGCTATCGGTATCTATACCCAATACGAGAATTATACCGCCTGCTTGGTATTCGCCAAGGAAACTGCCTGCTTTTCCGCCAATGACAAGCACAGGAAATTTATCCTTGTATGCTTTCATATGTATTCCTGCGCGATAACCTGCATCGCCTTTTATAAAAATCTTGCCTCCGCGCATAGAATATCCCGTAGCGTCACCGCTATTGCCGTGAATAACTATCAAACCGTCGTTCATGGTATCTCCGATAGCGTCTTGCGCGCTACCGTTGACGACTATTTTACAGCCGTCGAGATATGAGCCCATAGCGTTGCCCGGCGTGCCGTTGATAGTAATCTCCTTTCCGCCCACTCCCGACGCAATATATCTGTGTCCTTGCGCATTGTCTACTATTATTTGCTTTTCCGAAGTTTCGCGTATCAACTTACCTATTTCGGAAAAGTGTTTATTTGTACAATCTATTCTTAACATAATATTTCTATCCTTTTAAGCTATTCTACCGAGTGCGTATATCAGCACGCCTTCCGCCCTAACATCGGGACTCGAGAAGTCGACGTGTACATATAGTACACTTGGCGACTTCGTCTCGCCCTCGCACGGACGAAATTCGTACTAATCTCCGCACTCGTGACATACTTTTTTATTTAGTTTTGATTTCTACACGATAACAACGTTAGATATACACTCACTGTTCGGTGAGAAGGGAGATAGGCAAAAAATAAAATAGCGGATTTTTTGTCAAGATAGTCTTTGGCGAGGGGCGTCGTACTTTATGTACGTCGCCGTGAGCCAAGGGCTGTATTGGCGGAAAAGACGCATTTTAGATTTGCCTAGCCTACCTTTGAGCCGAACTCATCACTCACCAGCGTGCTTAATGCCAAGAATCTCCAACTCCTTTTCATTAAGTCCTACTCCTCTCAGCATAAGTCGATTGCCTTTCAACGCTTCGATAGAGTTGATACCCATACCGCCCATCATCTCTTTTATTTCGTGAGTCCAAGCAGTTACGAGATTGACAAGTCTATTACAACCTTCTTCGGGGTCAAGTCTTTTGACTAGTTCGGGAATTTGTGTAGCTATACCCCAGTTACACTTGCCCAAGTGACAGGAACGGCATAAGTGACAGCCCATTGCCATAAGCGCCGCCGTAGCTATATAACAAGCGTCTGCTCCCAAAGCGATTGCTTTGACGACGTCCGCGCTATTTCGGATAGAACCGCCGACAACAAGCGATACGTTGCCTCTGATACCCTCGTCGCGAAGTCTTTTGTCCACGCTTGCCAAGGCAAGTTCGATTGGTATACCCACGTTATCTCTTATTCTCGTAGGCGCCGCGCCTGTTCCGCCTCTAAAACCGTCTATTACGATAATATCCGCTCCGCTTCTTGCAATACCGCTTGCGACGGCAGATACGTTGTGAACCGCCGCGACTTTGACGGCGATAGGCTTTTTGTACCCTGTTGCTTCTTTAAGCGAATATACAAGCTGTCTTAAGTCCTCGATAGAATATATATCGTGGTGAGGCGCAGGAGAAATAGCGTCGCTACCCACAGGTATCATTCTCGTCTTGGAGATGTCGCCTACGATCTTCGTACCGGGTAGGTGTCCGCCGATACCGGGTTTTGCGCCCTGACCTATCTTGATTTCTATACACTCGCCTGCCTCAAGATAATCCTTATATACGCCGAATCTACCCGAAGCGACTTGAACTATGGTATTCTTTCCGTATTGATAAAAATCCTCGTGAAGTCCGCCCTCGCCCGTGTTGTAGAAAATACCCAACTTTTGAGAGGCTTTGGCAAGCGCCTTGTGAGCGTTGTAGCTAATAGAACCGTAGCTCATTGCGGAAAACATTATCGGAGTGCTTAGTTTAAGTTGCGGTTGCAAGTTGTCCACAATCTTTCCGTTCTCATCTCTGACGATTTTATCGGGTTTACTTCCCAAGAATACCGTCGTTTCCATAGGCTCTCTCAAAGGGTCTATCGACGGATTGGTAACTTGCGAAGCATTGATGAGAATCTTATCCCAATACACCGGCAACGGCTGTGGATTACCCATCGATGAAAGTAGTACGCCACCGCTCTCGGCTTGACGATAAATCTCCTTCATTGCCTCTGCCGACCAGTTGGCGTTTTCTTTATACGTATTGTCCGACTTGACGATTTTGAGCGCCCTAACGGGACAGGTAGCGACGCACCTATGACAGTTGACGCACTTAGTATCGTCGGCAATCATTACGCCTCTTTTTTCGTCGAACTTGTGAACTTCGTTGGCGCACTGCTTGACGCATATCTTACAGTTGATACACTTATTGCAATCTCTCACAACCTCGTAAGGAGGATATACATAATTGATAGACATGTTATTCTGCCTCCTTTTTATCAAGGGTAACTATGACAGGCTCTCCGCCCATCGGCGAGTATATCCTATCGAGATTAGGCTCGATTACTCTGATTGCGCACTCTTCGCTTGCGATATACGTCATATCGTCCTTTTCGCCCACGACCATACTACGCAACTTAAGTCTGTCGTTGAGCGCCATAAGTCCGTTTTCAAAGCCTACCATAATGCTAAACGGTCCTGTGATAAGCAGACTGGAGAAAGCATTACGCAGATACTCCGCCAAGGCCCTCTCTTCGGGCGGTTTCTTCTCAATGGTTGTCCAGAACGGCGCTGATATAACGCTTGCCATCTCTTGCATACTCAAGCCCTGACGACGGCACAAAAAGTCCACGACGTAGGCTATTACTTCGGTATCCGTCATAAGAGTACATTTGTACCCAAACATCTCGATATAGCGTCTATTCGCGTCATAAGAAGATATTTCTCCGTTGTGAACTACCGAATAATCAAGCATACCGAACGGGTGCGCTCCGCCCCACCAACCTGGCGTATTCGTAGGGTATCTGCCGTGCGCTGTCCAGCAATACGCGTCGTATTCCTCAAGCCTGTAGTACTCGCCGACGTCTTCGGGATAGCCCACCGCCTTGAATATACCCATATTCTTTCCGCTCGAAAAGATATAAGCGCCCTTGATAGTGGTATTGACCTTTATTACCATTCTCGCAACGAATTCCTTTTCGTCTAAATTTGTTTCGTGCAAACGCGCATCAAGAGGCTTGACAAAATATCTCAAAATAAGCGGTTCGTCGGAAATCTTCTTGGTCTTACGAATGGGTATCATAGACATATTGACGATAAAAAAGTTCTGATATAAGAAGTTTTCAGCCTCTTTTCTTATCTCGTTGTCATCGTAAAATATGTGAAACGCATAAAAATCCGCGTACTGCGGATAAATTCCATAGCCTGCAAATCCACCGCCAAGACCGTTAGACCTATCGTGCATAGTAGCTATTGAAGTGATAATCTTCTCTCCGTTGGTCAGTCTTCCGCTTCTGGAAAATATTCCCGATATTGCGCAACCCGAAGGTATTCTGACCTCTCCTTCTTTCAACATAACGTACACCTTTTAAGGGACGAAAAAACCTTCCTCCCATTCCTTTTACGGCAATTATAATACTACCAAAATGTCCTTGTCAATAAATTGAAAAAAATATTTTTCCTTTATTCAAGATTTTTTTGAATTTTGCTGTTTTTAGAATATATAATGCTTAAATTATCATTTATAATTGACAAATATCCATTATATGACAATTATCACAATAATTTTATCTCCTGTCAAATTTCAGTAATTTTTTCAATATTTTCCTATATTATCCATATAAATATTTATATACTCGCGCATATATTTCGCGTGTATAATTATTTGTCAAAGCTACATATTACTCATAAAAATGACACAAGTAAAAATTCGACAAAAAATTTCAAAAATCAAAAATTTCCTGTTAAAATCATTTGACAACTCTTTTGGAAGAATATATACTGTCATTGTAGCAAAGACGCTAATCAGGAATACCCTGTTTGGCGTCTTTTTCTTTATACGAAACAAATTTTAAGGAGAAATATAAATCATGGTAATGTCAGAAATCTTCGGCAGTCTTGTTTTTAACGACACCGTAATGCAGGAAAGACTTCCCAAGTACACTTACAAGGAGCTTAAGTCTTGTATCGCCAACGACACCCCTATTTCATTGACCTGCGCGACTGTAATCGCCAACGCTATGAAGGATTGGGCTATCGAAAAGGGTTGCACTCACTATACTCACTGGTTCCAACCTATGACGGGCATCACGGCAGAAAAGCACGACGCTTTTATACAACCTACCGCAGACGGCAAGGTAATTATGGAGTTCAGCGGTAAGGAACTTATCAAAGGCGAACCCGACGCGTCGTCTTTCCCGAACGGCGGTATCAGGGCTACCTTTGAAGCAAGAGGTTACACGGCTTGGGACCCTACTTCCTACGCTTTTATTAAAGACGGTACTCTTTGCATACCTACGGCGTTCGTATCCTACACCGGAGAAGTTCTCGACAAAAAGACACCGCTACTTAAATCAATGCAAGCGCTCAGCAAAACGGCTTGCAGAATACTTAAGCTCTTCGGCAAAGACGTGACAAAGGTTACAACAACGGTAGGACCGGAGCAAGAATACTTCCTCATTGACAAGAGCGTATACGAAAAGAGAAAGGACTTGATTTACACAGGTCGCACGCTCTACGGCGCTCCCGCTCCAAAGGGACAGGAACTTGAGGACCACTACTTCGGCACTATTAAGCAAAGAGTTGTAAAATATATGGCTGACCTCGACGTAGAACTTTGGAAGTTGGGTATTCTTGCCAAGACTAAGCATAACGAAGTTGCGCCTGCTCAGCACGAACTTGCTCCAATCTTCTCGCAATCAAACGTATCTTCCGACGCCAACCAGTTGACAATGGAAATGATGAAAAAGTTGGCAAGCCGTCACGGTATGGTATGTCTACTCCACGAAAAGCCGTTCGAGGGCGTCAACGGTAGCGGTAAGCACAACAACTGGTCTATGTCCACCGACAAGGGCGAGAATTTGCTTGAGCCGGGAGATACTCCCGAAGATAACGCTCAATTCCTACTCTTCCTCGCCGCAGTTGTAAAAGCAGTCGACGACTATCAAGACCTCTTGAGAATCAGCGTAGCAAGCGCAGGCAACGACCACAGACTTGGCGCTAACGAAGCTCCGCCTGCAATAGTATCCATGTTCCTAGGCGAAGAACTCGACGGAATACTTTCCGCAATCGCAGAAGACAGAAAGTACAGCAAAAGAGCTAAATGCGAATATGAAATCGGCGTAAGCTCATTGCCGAAGTTCACTAAGGACTCTACAGACAGAAACCGTACTTCCCCGTTTGCATTCACCGGCAATAAATTTGAATTCAGAATGTTGGGTTCGACTTTCTCTATCGCAGGTCCGAATATCATACTCAATACAATAGTAGCGGAATCTCTCGACGCTTTTGCCAACGAACTTGAGGGCGCTAAAGACCTTATGACGGCAGTCAAAGAACTTGTTAAGAAAACATATCTTGCTCACAGAAGAATTATTTTCAACGGCAACGGCTACTCCGACGAATGGGTAAAGGAAGCAAACAAGCGCGGACTTCTCAATCTTCAATCCACTCCCGAGGCTCTGCCTTACTTCAAGAGCGCAAAGAATATCGCTCTCTTTGAAAAGCACGGTATATTCTCCGCTTTGGAAGTCGAGTCGAGAACGGAACTTCTGCTTGAAAATTACGCAAAAGTCGTCAATATCGAGGCTTTGACTATGATAGATATGGCAAACAAACAAATACTTCCTGCCGTAACTACTTATATCAAAGAACTTGCAAAGACTGCTGTTGCCACCAAGGAATTGGGCTTTGAAGCTACCGCTCAAGTCAATAGAGCTAAGAAGTTAACAAAACTTTCTGCCGACGCGGAAAAATATCTCGACAAGCTCAGCGCCAACGTGCACAAAGCCGAAGCCATATCTGATATAGTTAAAAAGGCTATGTTCTATCGCACTGACGTAATTCCCGCTATGGATGACTTGAGAAAGACGGCAGACGAAATGGAAGTCAACACTGCCGACAAGTATTGGCCGTTCCCAACTTACGGAGCTATTCTCTTCTCTGTCAAAGACTGACAGTAAATAATATTAGGTTTGTACATTAGACACAAAGGCGTGTGACCCAAACGGGTTATGCGCCTTTGTCTTTTCAATCTAACGTCATCGAGCAAAGTCGAGAAATCTATACTGTTAATATTGATATATAGATATTTATATTATTACGCGTACGTGCGAGTTGACTTTCCAAAAATTGTTGAAAAAATCAAGATTTTTTTTGTATCAAGTATTTGATTATAGAGGCGATATTTGCTATAATAAAGTTGATTTTGAAAATAAATCAAAAAGGTAGGTACATAATGTCAGATAATATCAAAGAGGAATGCGGAGTTTTCGGTATATACGACAAATCCCGTCTTGGCAACATTGCGCAACAAGTCTATTTCGGACTTTTTGCTCTTCAACACAGAGGTCAAGAAGCGGCAGGCATTGCCGTAAATAACGACAGAGAAATTACTCTCGTCAAAAACATGGGGCTTGTAAGCGAAGTTTTCAACGACGCCACTCTTGCTAAGTTGAACGGAGAAATCGCTATAGGACACGTTCGCTATTCCACGACAGGCAACAACACTCCCGAAAATGCTCAGCCGATAAGCGTAAAATACGCGAAAGGCAACCTCACGGTTTCGCACAACGGCAATATCACCAACGCCAAAGAATTGAGGGATAAACTTGAGGCTAAGGGCGCAATCTTCCACACGACAAGCGACAGCGAAGTCATTTCCTATTTGATTGCAATTCAAAGACTTAAATCTAAGAGTATCGAAGAAGCCGTAGAAAAGGTATTCCCTATGCTCCAAGGCGCGTTCTCTCTTCTCATTATGAGTCCGAGAAAACTTATTGCAGTGAGAGATAGATACGGTATTCGTCCGCTTTGCATAGGCAAGTTGCAAGACAACGTAGTCTTTGCCAGCGAGAGTTGCGCTTTCGAAACAGTCGGAGCTACTTTTGAAAGAGACGTCCGTCCGGGTGAAATAGTAGTCGTAACCGAAGACGATATGGTATCCAATACCAAGTATTGCGGACACAGTGGCGGTCTTTGTATATTCGAACACATTTATACCGCAAGACCCGACAGCGTAATAGACGGTCAAGGCGTAAACGAAGCAAGAATGAACGCAGGTAAAATGCTTGCTAAAATTGCTCCTGCAGACGCAGACCTCGTAATCGGCGTACCCGACAGCGGACTTCCCGCGGCAATCGGTTATTCGCACGAAAGCGGTATTCCCTACGGCGTAGGTCTTATCAAAAACAGATATATAGGCAGAACATTTATTCAACCTACGCAAGCAATGAGAGAGCGTAGCGTTGCGCTAAAGCTAAATACGCTAAAGAGCAACGTAGAGGGCAAAAGACTTGTTATGGTCGACGATTCCATAGTAAGAGGTACTACCCTCGCCAATATCATCAAACTTCTTAAGAAGTCTGGCGCTAAAGAAGTGCACGTAAGAATTTCTTCTCCACCGTTCATTTACCCATGCTTCTTCGGCACGGATATCCCGTCAAGAAAGGACCTTGCTTGCAACAACTATACAATGGAAGAGTTAAGAATAAAGATAGGCGCAGACTCGCTCGCGTTCCTTGACGTAAAGACCGTCGATAAAATTGCTCCCGACTCCACCGTAACGTTCTGCAAAGGTTGCTTTACCGGCAAGTATCCTTGCAAAGTTCCTTGCGAAAAAGAAGATAAAAATATTCTAGGTTAATTTGTAAACAAAAAGCTCCTTGAAAGGAGCTTTTTTATATCTTCTAATTCAAATTATTCTACACACTTTCTTCCCACAAGTTCGTCAAGCGTACACCCGAAATAATCAGCAATTTTTATAAGATTATCCATTGTCGGGATACTCTTCCCCTTATGCCAAGCAATAGTACTTTGATTTGAAAATTTCAAGTCTTTAGCAAGTCTGTATTTAGTACGGTTATGGAATTTTAATATTTCGTCAAACGCTTGAGAAAAAGGTGGGCAAGGGAGATAAATCTTCTTTTCAAATTCATATGTTAAACCAAATAAATAATCAAGAGAACATCCAAAAAAATCCGCTATTGAAATAGCATGCGGTAAATTTGGAATTACGCTTTCTCTGAAATATTTTGTTATTGAAGAAGCGTCAATGCTTATTTGTTCCGCAAGTTGTTTAGTTCTCAAATTGTGTATTAGCATCAGCTCTGACAGAGTTTCGCTAAAATTCGACAAAATATTCATAAATTCGCACCTCCTATTATGCAAATTATGTCGTATACATGCATAATTTGCTTGAAAACTGAACGTAGTTGATATAAAATGTATTCATATAGAGTGTCGACAACTATATAAATAAAATAAGGAGGTATACCAATGAAAGAGAACATTGAAAGCACAAAGCAGAATGCAGAACTTGACAATCTAGATTTTAATATAAGTATTGAAGATATGCTACTAGATTTGAAAGTACTAATAAAAGAATATTATTGCGCTACTTTTACGAGCGACGGCAAGTCGCTGAAAATTACACTTAACAACGGACAAAAATTCTTACTAAGTTTAACAGCAGTATGATTAGAATATACTAAAGAAAAAATAGGGCGCGGGATTCCTGCGCCCTATTTTAATATTTTGTTAAAACTTATGTATATCTCAATCTTTTCGCGCGATTATTTGCTTTTACTTACTCATAAATCTATTGACTTTAGACAATACATATAATATAATAAACTATGTATAATAATATTCTTATTATGTAGGTGAATATATGAAGTATGTGGTGATTTTGGGCGACGGCATGGCCGATTACCCTAATATGACGCTTGGAGGTCGCACGCCTCTGGAAGTGGCAAACAAACCTAATATCGACGACTTGAGTAAAAGAGGAAAATTAGGTCTTGTAAAGACTGTTCCCGACGGTATGAAACCGGGTAGCGACGTTGCCAATCTATCAATGATGGGCTACGCTCCCGACAAATATTATACAGGGCGTTCTCCTCTTGAGGCTCTTTCTATCGGAATTGACCTTAAGGACAGCGACGTTGCAATCAGATGCAATCTCGTTACGCTCTCCGATGAAGAAAACTTTGCCGACAAGACCATGGTCGATTATTCCGCAGGAGAAATCTCTACTGAGGAAGCAAAACAATTAATCGAGTTTCTTCAACAAAATCTCGGCGACGAATATATCGATTTCTACTCCGGCGTAAGTTACCGCCACTGCCTTGTTGCGCACAATGCAGAGCTTGGCACTGAATTTACTCCGCCTCACGATATATCAGACAAAAAAATTACAGATTATCTTCCAAAGGGAGAGTACGGCGACATTTTCTTGGATATAATGGTAGACGCGTACAAACTGCTTAAAGATCACCCAATCAATCAAAACCGAATTAAACAAGGTCTTCATCCTGCCAATAGCATTTGGCTTTGGGGAGAAGGCACTCGCCCAAACCTTACTCCGTTTGAAGAAAAATACGGCATAAAGGGCGCAGTTATATCCGCAGTAGACTTGATTAAAGGAATTGGCAAAGGAGCCAAGATGAAAGTAATCGAAGTCGAGGGCGCTACCGGCACTTATACAACCAACTTCAAAGGTAAGGCAGAATCGGCTATCAAAGCTCTTAAGGACGGATACGATTACGTATACATTCACATGGAAGCTCCCGACGAGTGCGGACACCAAGGCGACGTTGACAACAAAGTCAAGTCTATTGAGCTTATCGATTCTATAGTGGTAAAATACGTCAAGGAGCAACTAGACCTCATGAATGAAGATTACAAAATCCTCATTGCTCCCGACCACCCCACTCCGCTAAAACTAAAGACCCACACGAGCGACCCAGTCCCATTCATTATCTATTCGCGCAAAGCAGGCGAAAATCAATCTCCTGCCGAAGGCGCGTCGTACAGCGAAGAAAGCGGAGCGCAAACAGGACTTGTATATTCTAGTGGCGAAGAATTAATGAATGAATTCTTACACGGAGATATCGCTTCTCAAAACAAAGACGAAAATAGCGCCGATGAAAATACGTCAAGCGCAAATGAGGTTATTGTTTCATCAGAAAAACAAGTAGAAAAAGTCAATAAAGACGACAAAAAGAAAAATAAAGACAAACAAG
This sequence comes from Clostridia bacterium, assembly GCA_029060065.1. GTDB lineage: Bacteria > Bacillota > Clostridia > Christensenellales > UBA3700 > RACS-045. The sequence continues at coordinate 11,800 of JAIDUT010000088.1, forward strand.
ATAAGCCTAAGGGCGAAAAGAAAAAACTTGGCAAAAAAGGTATCATAGCCATTATAGCAAGCATATGCTTAGTCGGCGTATTGCTAGCGATTATATTGCCGGTGGTATTCTTCACTGCTCCCAGAATTTTCGTGAAAAACGCAGACGGATTTAAGGCAGAAAATATAAACAGTTCTAAAGCTGACTTTGTTAAGTACTTCTTCGTCCTTGACAAAAATATCACTTGCGACGGCAATTTGACTTTAGACGATAGCAATTTGCACAGTATCGATTTCAATAAGCATACGTTGAACGTGAAAAATACTTTTGAGATTAATACAATGAAAACGGGTACATTGTATTTAGGCACAAGAAAAGGCAAGGGCTACGTCACCAACAAAAAATCAAATCTCAAGGCAGAAACTATATCCATAAATGCTCCAAACTTGGATATAGTTATTATGGCTAACGTATCTTGTGAAAATTTGACCGTCAACGCTAAATCTCTTACGCTATACAAGTACGGCGACAAATCTACTTCTTCCGTAACTACACAAATTACTGCCGACAAAGTAGTATTTGCTGGCGACGTAAAGGATATACCGTCCACTCACCAAATCAAAGTGGCTGACTGTAAAGAAGTTGTTGTAAAAGGTGGCGTGAAAATCAACGTCAATATGGATTTAACCAACAGTGCGTTAACTGTACAACGTAACGCGTCAGTATCTTCCCTGACGCTTGACGATAGCTCTACCGCTGTTATTGAGGGTAATATCGTCAGCAAAATAGAAGGCGGAAAGAGAGTCACGATGCAAGAGGGACACTCCTGCCCTAATTATCAAAACGTTAAAACTTTGATAATATTCAAAGACTTAAATACTACGCAAAACATCGCAAATTGCGAAAACGTAATTTACGTTGAGAAACTGGCTAAGCCTGTAGAAATCATAATAGAAAAGCGTAACAATAGAATATTCTGCAAAGTTGCTCAAGTCAAATATGCAAGCTCGTACAGTTTTGTAGTAATCGATGACGAGGGCGGTCAAACGCAAGCTCCCGATTCTAATGTATCTATAAATGCCAACGGAGATACGGAGTGCGACGTAACCGATTTCGTCAAGACCCCCGGCAAGAGCTATACCGTCACGGTTACTCCTAAGGGCAACTACTACGATATGTTAGACAAACTTGACGATTTCAACGGTACGCTGTACATTGACGGCGATTCTATCTCTGTCAAATACAACTACGTAATTACCCTGCCTATGCCTACCGGATTAAACATAACATCTGCTAAAAATGAAGCTGGAATAACTAAGACTACGCTTACATTCGATCAAGTAGCTGACGCTAACGGTTACGTAATCTTTATCGACGGCAAAGAAATCAAAGGTCTAGACTTCACGACATCCAACAATAAAGTCAGCGCAGATATATCGCAATACGTCAACAAGGTGGGCGACCACTACGTTAGAGTTAAAGCTGTCAATACCCAAAATGACAATATCAAAGATTCTCAGTTTACTCTGATTGGTCTTTCGACAACTGAAAAACTCAACGCTGTAGAAGTCGACGACGGCAACGGCAACGGAGGTCTGAAAGCTACGATAACCGAAGACGTAGACGACGACAATCAACTTACCGCATCCATCACCGTAAATTGGAAAGGCGTACAAAACGGTTATGAATATCTTATCGAACTGAAAATCAACGACGGAAACGAAATCAAGAAAATCCAAATAGGCAGAACGTCTATTATCAATAGCGGAAACGTGGGATACAGTATCAAATTCTCCGACTTGACAGACGTCGATTACGACCGCTCTATTGCGCTTAACGGCGGTTACGAAATTATAGTAACAGCTATCGGACACGGATACTTCACGGATTCAGATTCCATTACGTGTAGCGCTACTCTACCGCAATCTCCGTCCAATCCCGATTTGGACGGCGACGAGGGCGACAATAGCGAGGACGAAGTTGAAACTTACGTAATTCAACGAGTAGCATAAATTAAAGCCTAAAAATAAATTTAGAAAAGAAGTATAATAGATTTGAAAGTATAACTTTTTAATATTAATAACGCAAAAAAAGCCGACCTTTAAGGTCGGCTTTTTTATCTAAAACTTGATTACGAACCGCAATGTATGTTGCTCTTTTGGCAATATCTTATATTTCGGTTTTGTGCAAGCCATTGCAGGCACGTCGCCACCTACTCCCCTCTGCTTACCGTCTACGCAAACAGTAAGCATATCCTCTCTGCCTAATTCATGCAAGTGTTGGGCTTTGTGCAACGTATTGCAAGTATATGGGTGAACAGTCATTTCAAATGCCTTATCTACTGCTTTTATTGACACGCCCTTTTCTCCGCCGATGTTCGCGTATCGCACGCCTGTGTGATTACCGTTTTCTTGCGGATAGAGATAGTCGTGTATAAAATCTTCCGCTACGCCTTTCCACAAGCTAAGTTTTGATGCGGTGGCTCTGTCGCAATAGTTCTCGTGCGGTCCTTTCGCATACATTTCTATACCGTCAACGCCCTTTGCCAAGCGGAATGTAAAGCCATATCTCTCTAAATCTTTTGTACAAACCAAACTCATTTGCATATCGACTGCTCCGTCGCTACTAAAGATATAAGTAGTGTGAAGTTTTTTGAGATATCTCATACTCCACTCAATGTCCGCAATCACTACGCCTTGCTCTTCTCTTACCGATATACGCTTAGCCTTCAACGTCTTTTGCGCTTTGCGGAAAGCGTTGACGCCCATAATGGTATTCGCTATAATCCTCGGCACTTGCGGAAGCGCGTCGTTGTCGATAGTCGCTCTCACAAAGTTTGGTCTTATAGGCGAAGTCAGTTTTTCCTCGCCTTTTACTGTCGCGGATACTATTGCGCCATTCTCCAATAAGTATTGCTTTTCGCCTGCTGTAATAATATAGTTTTTACCTTCTTGTTTGAACGTCGCTCCTTTAGCGATTTCAGGCGCAGTAAAATCGTATTCTTGCAATACGAATTGCTCATACGCAACTACGTGTCCTTTATCCGCCCAGTGACTGTCCTTTGTCGTAGACAAAGCAACGTTACATACGACTTCTTTGTCTTTTGGCAAATCTATCTGCTTGTCGAGAAGTTCTACCGATACGCTTTCGTCAGGCGCGCAATTTAGTGAAAACGTTCTTGAGTATAATTCCTCGCCTTCGGCTAATAATGTGGCTTTCAACTCAAACTCGCTCAAGTTAGTAAATCTGTGTCGATTCAGAACAGTAAGCGTATTTCCGTCCAACGTAAATTTAGCTTGTTGGTATTGATAGCGCACTTCGTACAATGCAGGATTGGGAGAACGGTCGGCTCTTACGATGCCGTTGAAAGCAAAACGACCTGCGTTAGGTTTATCGCCGAAATCACCGCCGTAGCACCACTTGTCTTTGCCGTTTTCCTCGCGACGGATGCTTTGGTCTGCGAAGTCCCAAATGTATCCGCCTGCCAATCTGTCGTACTTGTAAAACTCTTCCCAATAATCGCTGAAATTTCCAAGGCTGTTGCCCATACAATGCGCGTATTCACATTGAATAAACGGCAGATTACGATACATCTGCGGTGTATATTTGCTACCCATTGGCGACCAAAGCGCAGCGCAATGGCGCATTGGCTTGTTTTCGCCTATAATAGGCATCTTCTCTACTTTGGAATACATCTCGCTGAGAACGTCTCCCACCTCGCCTTTTTGGTCTGGCTCGTAGTGTATAAATCTCGTCTTATCAAGAGTTTTTACCGCGTCTTTCATAGCGTAAAAGTCCTTGCCGAACCCCGCCTCATTGCCCATAGACCAACTTATAATACATGGATGATTGCGGAGCCTTCTTACCATATTCGTTGCTCTGTATACGCACTGTTCTTTCCACTTTTTGCTACTCTTTGGCAAGAACATAGCAAGTCCGTGCGACTCAAGATTGGTTTCTGCCATTACTAGAATTCCGTATCTGTCGCAAAGTTCATAGAACACGTCTTGATTGGGATAGTGCGAATTGCGTATGGACGTGATATTATTTGCCTTGCAGAGCTGTATATCTTTCTCAATCAATTCCGTCGGAACCGCATGTCCGTAATCTGGGTGGAATTCGTGACGGTTTACACCGTATATCTTGATGACCTTGCCGTTGAGTTTGATAAAAGGCCCTCTGCCGTCTTTCATCGGCTCTATCTTTATTTCTCTAAAGCCAAAGTGTGAGCGACGCGTATCTAACAACTCTTCGCCGTCGTAAAGCCTTACTTCTACGTCATACAAGTTAGGATACTCATGCGACCAAAGTTTGACGTCGTTAATAACTGCCGACAAAGTCACTTCCTGCGTAGTATCTTTAGGAACTAATCCAATATTATGTTCCATTTTAGCAACTATCTCGCCGTCAAAAGACAACTCGACTTGCGCCGTTAAGTTAGACGGTTCTATATCCTTAACTTCTACGGTAACTTGGGTGGAAAATTCAGCCTTAGTATATTCGTCCGTCAACTCACTACGCGTAAAATAATCGGCGATTTGCGCCTTTGGCTTATATATCAACCAAACGCTACGGAAGATACCGGATATACGCCACATATCTTGGTCTTCAAGATAACTGCCGGTAGTATACCTATATACTGACACTGCCAGTTTATTTTTGCCGACTTTCACAAGAGGCGTGATATCGTATTCCTGCGGAGAAAAGGTATCTTCTGAATATCCCACGAACTGACCGTTGACGTATATATCTCCACAGCTATTGATACCATCAAAACGCAAGTATATATCTTTTTGGCTCTCCTGCACATCAAATTCAGTGACATAACAGCCCACCTCATTGTAGCGAGCTTTTACGCGAGGTATATCAGCTATATTGTATTGCGACAAAGCATGCGGATATAGATAATTAGTATATATCGGCTGTCCATAGCCTTGAATTTGCCAGTTGGACGGAACTTTTATCTTGTTAAAATTCTCTAACGTTGCGCCCACGCTCTCATAACCAAGCGGAATCTTGTTTGGGTTTTCTACCAAACGGAAATCCCACTCTCCGTCAAGGCACTGAGCCGTCGGATTACCCTCCTTGTCAAGCGGAAAACCCGACGCATAACGCTTAATTGAATTCACGTCGTAAACCGAAAGTTTCTTCCAATAATTCATAACATCTCCTTAAAATACGAAAATCGCACATATTTTTTATATTATAACATAAATAATCTATAATTTCAATACAAAAATCCATAGTTTATTTTTAACCGTTAATTTCCAATAAAAAACAAAAATATATTGTTGCCTAAGGCTAAATTATATGATATAATTTATTGTGTCAGTTATATGCGATTACTTTCATAAAATTTGATAT
>JAIDUT010000089.1 GCA_029060065.1 Clostridia bacterium
TATTAAAGGAGTTTTAACTATGGCAAATACTACAAATAAGAAAGTATTGGAATTTGTTCAAAGCAGAGTTGACCTTTGCAAGCCTGACGAAGTCGTTTGGATTACCGGCGAAGAGGCTCAATATGAGGCTTTGACGAAAGAAGCAATCGCTAGCGGGGAGATGATTGAACTCAACCAAAAGACGTTGCCGGGCTGTTTGTTGCACAGAACAAAGCCAAATGACGTAGCTCGTGTTGAGGGCAGAACTTTTATTTGCTCAAGCGCTAAAGAAGATTGCGGACCTACCAACAACTGGTGGGAGCCGTCCGAGGCTTATAAAAAATTGGAGAGCATACTTGACGGAGCATACAAGGGTCGTACGATGTACGTTATACCTTTCTCTATGGGTCCTGTCGGCGGTCCTATCTCCAAGGTAGGTATTGAAATTACCGATTCTATCTACGTTGTATTGAATATGAGAATAATGACGAGAGTTGGCAACGACGTTTTGAAAGCGCTCGGCGACTCCAACGACTTCGTAAGAGGCACGCACGCTAAGTGTGACGTTGATCCTGAAGAGAGATATATTTGTCAATTCCCAGAAGACAATGCTATTATCTCCGTTAACAGCGCTTACGGCGGTAACGTATTGCTCGGTAAGAAGTGCTTCGCTCTTAGAATTGCTTCATACCAAGGTAAGAACGAAATGTGGATGGCTGAGCATATGCTTATTTTGGGCATTGAGAAGCCAAACAAAGAGACTGTATATATGTGCGCCGCATTCCCATCTGCTTGCGGAAAGACCAATCTTGCTATGCTTATCCCACCGGAGGGCTATAGAAAGAACGGTTACAAGGTATTCACTGTCGGCGACGATATCGCTTGGATTAAGAAAGGACCGGACGGAAGATTGTACGCAATCAATCCTGAGAACGGTTTCTTCGGCGTAGCTCCGGGTACCAACTCTAAGTCCAACTTCAACGCTTTGGAATCTACTAGAAAGAACACTATTTTCACCAACGTTGCTCTCAACCCTGAGACGATGGAAGTATGGTGGGAAGCTCTTGAGAAAGACGCCGTAGACAAGAAGAAACCTGCTTTCCTCATTGACTGGACCGGCAAAGACTGGACTCCGGACACTGTTGATGCAGACGGCAAGCCTGTTAAGGCGGCTCATCCGAACTCCAGATTTACTGCTCCTGCAAAGAACTGTCCTTGCATTTCTCCTGAATTCGAGAACGGCGCAGGCGTACCGATCAGCGCAATAATCTTCGGCGGACGTAGACCTTCTACCGTACCTCTCGTATATCAAGCAAGAAGCTGGGAGAACGGTGTATTCATCGGTTCTATCATGGGTAGTGAAACCACTGCTGCCGCTACCGGAGCTGTAGGCGTAGTAAGACGTGACCCAATGGCTATGCGTCCATTCTGCGGATATCATATGGGCGACTACTTCCAACACTGGCTTGACATGGGCAAGTCTGTTGACGTAGATAAGCAACCTAAGTTCTTCAACGTTAACTGGTTTAGAGTAGACGAAAACGGTAACTTCATTTGGCCGGGCTTTGGCGACAATATGCGCGTACTCGACTGGATGCTTAAGAGAATTGCAGGCGAAGTTGACGCTGTTGAAACTCCTATCGGCTTTGTACCAAAGGCAGAGGATATAAATATCGAAGGTCTAGACGACTTCTCAATCGATACTTTGAAGAGCATATTGAAAGTTGACAAGGACGCTTGGAATATTGAAGCTGACGGAATTAAAGAATTCTATAAGGACTTTGGCAATAAGTTGCCGAAAGAACTTGCAAAGCAAGCTGACGACCTTAAGGCAAGACTTAAGTAATTTAGTTTTACTATCAATATTTATAATACAAGCCGTTGCGCGCATAAAGCGCAACGGCTTGTATTATCTCTTCGCCAAACATTGTAGCGTAAGCGCGTAGGGAGATTATTTGTTAAAAAAGAGCGTATCATGAGATACGCTCTTTTTTTATATAAGTTTAATATTATTACTATATTACTCTAACGCTCAATGAGTCAGCCTTAAGAGTTTCGATAGAGTTTTCGTCCGGAGTTTGAGATAAGTCTGCAATTACGTAGCATATATCTCCTCTGGTCGCGCCGGAGATGCCCACAATACCTTTAAGTGAGCTGGATACCTTAGTTGCGATATTCTTAACATCATTCGAAACTACGCATACGCGAGTTTTGCCAATTCTTTCGACTTGCAACTTAGGGAAGTTGACGCTGTTGACAATATTGCCATTCTCAAGATAATCCTTGAGTTGATTTGAAGCCATAACTGCGCAGTTGTCCTCAGCTTCAGCTGTAGATGCGCCAAGGTGCGGAATGGTAATAATGCCGTCAACTCCGAGAATATCGTCGCTTGGCAAGTCGGTAACATACTTGGCAACTTTTTTATCAGCGATTGCTTGCTTAATATCATCGTTGTTGACTAGTTCGCCACGCGCAAGGTTAATAATTCTTACGCCGTCTTTCATAAGAGCAATCGTATCTTTGTTGATAGAATTCTTAGTTTGTGGAGTAGCTGGTACGTGTAGAGTGATATAATCGCTCTTTGCATATACCTGATTTATATCGTTTGTAAGTTCGATTGCAAGATCGGTTGATGTTACGAATGGGTCATAAGCAATTACTTTCATACCCAAGGCTAGCACAGCGTTTGCTACAAGTTTACCAATCGCTCCAAGACCTATGATACCCAAAGTCTTGCCGAATATCTCTTGACCGACAAAAGCCTTTTTGCCTTTTTCCACTTGTTTAGCTACAGCGCCGTCTTTCTCAAGATTTTGCGTCCAGTTAATGCCCTCGTATATCTTTCTTGACGATACAAGAAGGGCGAACAGAACGAGTTCTTTTACTGCGTTAGCGTTTGCACCTGGAGTATTGAATACGCATACGCCCTTTTGCGTCATGACGTCTATAGGAATATTGTTTACGCCTGCGCCGGCTCTGGCTACTGCAACAACGCTTGTAGGCATGTCGTAATCGTGCATAGAGAAACTGCGCAAGATAATAGCTTTCGGAGCCTTTGCGTCTGCAGTAACGGAATATTTGTTAGGTGTGAGTATATCGTTCACCATATTGCTGATTTCGTTGAGTTTAAGTATTTCTACCATAAATTATACCTCTTATTTATTTGCAAGTTCGAATTTTTTCATAAACTCGATAAGCGTCTTTACGCCCTCAACAGGCATAGCGTTGTATATAGAAGCTCTCATACCGCCGACAAGTCTATGACCTTTGAGAGATACAAGACCGTTTGCCGACGCTTCCTTTACGAACTGCGCGTCGAGGTCTGCGCTTGGAGTAACGAAAGGCACATTCATAAGCGAGCGGTCCTCTTTGTTTACGCTATTGGTAAAGAAAGAAGAGTTGTCTATAAAATCATAGAGAAGTCCGGCTTTGTATTCGTTGATTTTTTGCATTTCCGCAACACCGCCGAGTTTTTTGAGATGACGAAGCGTGAGCATTGCCATGTATATAGGGAAGCAAGGCGGAGTATTGTAAAGGCTATTGTTTTCCACTTGTGTTTTCCATTTGAGCATAGTAGGACATATTTTCATACCGTCGCCAACGAGTTCGTCCTTCATTATGACTATCGTTACGCCTGCAGGAGCAAGATTCTTTTGCGCGCCTGCATAGAGTACGGAGTATTTGCTGATATCCATTTTTTCGCTTAATATATTGGAAGATATATCTGCCACAAGATTTGCTTTAGTATCAGGAAGTTTTGTGTATCTCGTGCCGAAAATCGTGTTGTTTTGGCATATATAGAGATAATCTATGTCATCTCTTATCGTAAGATTCTTAGGAATATAAGAGAATTTCTTATCTTCGGAAGAGCCTGCAACTGCAATATCGCCATATTTAATAGCTTCTTTGTAAGCCTTTTTTGCGAAGTTGCCTGTTACTACGTAATCCGCCTTTCCGCTACCGGTCAAAAGGTTGAGCGGTATAGCCTCAAATTGAGTGGATGCGCCACCTTGTACCAAGATTACGCTGTATCCCTCCGGAATACCCATCAACTCTTTGAGTAGGGCGATGCATTCGTTGTTGATTGCTTCGTAGTATTTGCTTCTGTGGCTCATTTCGCAGACGCTCATACCGCTTCCGTCATAGTTAAGAAAATCTCTTTGAGCTTCTTGCAGTACTTCCATTGGAAGCATGGACGGACCTGCTGAAAAATTATAAACTCTCATTTTTACTCCTTATTAACTCGTATTTATATTTATTGCAAGTTAAACGTTTAATAATTTAATACTGTATTATTATACCACTTGAAGCTAAAATTGGCAACACAATATAAATAATAAAATACAATATTGTATATTTTTTCACAATAATTTGAAAAGTGTTTGCTATATACGTTATACTGAACATTGTTCAACATGCGCGATGTCGTTCACCATTGTACTTCGCTAATGGGCGCAATAGTGAAATATTCATATACTGAACGCTGTTCAATATATATAATTAATAAATGAGTGCTGAAATAAATAGGTAAATTGCAAATTCAACTTATTCAGAATAAATTCCTTAATTTGCCATAGACTAATACCGACACCAAAGATAGGGGGAGAAAATATGCAAGCAATCATTATGGCAGGCGGAGTCGGGAGTAGACTAAGACCCTTGACGAATACCTTGCCGAAACCACTGGTAAATATTATAGATAAACCTGTAATGGAGTACGTTATCGAAAATCTTGTAGCGGGCGGAATTAAAGATATTGCCGTTACGGTGGGCTACAAGGCGGATATGATAATGGATTATTTCGGCGACGGTAGTAATCTTGGAGCGCAACTTAGATATTATCAAGAAGACGTTCCCTTGGGAACTGCAGGAGGAGTTAAGAACGCAAGCGACTTTATTGTAGATGACTTTGTGGTTATGTCGGCTGACGGTCTTTGCAATATTAACATCAAAGACTTTTGCAACTTTCATCACTCTCACACGTCAAGAGTAAGTATGGCTGTCAGATATATGCCCGACGCAAGGGGATACGGACTTGTCAAAGAAAAAGACGGCATAGTTACTTCTTTTGCAGAGAAGCCTAAATACGTTGTATCCGGATTGATAAATATGGGAATTTACGCATTTGATAAGAGCGTACTCAAAGATATTCCGGAGGGGAGAAGCGATTTTTCCTATGATATATTTCCAAAGCTTATCGGCGATATAAGAACTTATGAACCTGACTGTTTTTGGTCTGATATAGGTACTTTGCCGGACTATTATATGACTAATCACTACGTTTGCATACACCCTGAAAATTTTCGCGTTTCTTTAGGCGGTTGATGACGCTGTAGGATATGCATGATTAAATCTTAACAAAAACGGGAGCGTTTGCTCCCGTTTTTTGTCGGTAAAAATAATTGGCTATTTTCGACGTAGCTATTTTGACAAAATGCTATTTTATATTGCAAAAAATACGTCATAATCTAAAATTGCGAGGGCTATTTTCTTGTCAACTCTTTAATTTTATTATATAATATATTCGAATGACCTTATGCTATTCGTAATTTTTATTTTCAACGTGTCATATGTTGAATGCGTTGTATAGGAATGGCGCATAGGTTGAATTGTAATTAAGAAATTTAGTTTGTAAAAGGAGTAGTTGTGGCAAAACAACCAAAACAGCTTGAAGTCGCATTTTTGGGCGGAGTGGGCGAGATAGGAAAGAATATGACGGCAATCAAATTCGGCGACGATATTATCATAATCGATTGCGGATCTACTTTTCCTTCAGTTGACGACACGCCGGGTATCGATTTGATTATTCCCGATTTTACGTACATCAAGGCTAATTTAGATAAAATCAAGGGCGTAGTTATTACGCACGGACACGAAGACCATATAGGCGGTATACCGTATCTTCTTGCAGAATGCGGTAATATTCCTATTTACGGCTCATCGCTTGCAGTTGCGCTTATAAGACACAAGTTGACGGAAAAGAAAATGGATATGCCCAAGATGCACGTCGTTAAAAACGGCGACGTTAAGAAACTTGGCGTTTTCAGCGTAGAGTTCGTCAGCGTTACGCACTCGATACTCGGCGCGTTTGCGCTGTCAATAAATTATCCGTCGGGATCATTGTTCCATACGGGCGATTACAAGATAGACTACACTCCCATCGACGGCGAGAGTATAGACCTGGGGCGAATTGCTTCAATAGGCAATAAGGGCGTTACGCTAATGCTTGGCGAATCTACCAATGTGGAGAAAAAGGGAACGACGATTTCCGAGCAAGAAGTAGGAGTTACGTTGCAGAGAATTATAGAAACGCACTCCGACAAGAGAATTATCATTGCCACTTTTGCAAGCAATGTCAACAGAGTTCAACAAATTATCAGAATGTGCGAAAAGGTGGGCAGAAAGGTTGCTTTTGACGGAAGGTCTATGGTCAAGATTTCCGAGATTGCCAAAGAACTAGGTATGCTGGAATATATGGACAATACGGTAATTGATATTGAAGATATCAAAGACTTTGAGCCTAATAAGTTATGTATAATTTCTACGGGTTCTCAGGGCGAGCCTATGAGCGCGCTCACCCGTATGGCAAACGGAGAAGATAGGTCTGTTGTAATAGGAGATAACGATGTAGTGGCTATTTCGTCGCAACCCATTCCGGGCAATGAAAAGGCTGTCTACACACTTATCAACAATTTGTACCGCAGGGGCGCAAAGGTGCTTTACGGCTCTCTTGAACAGCTTCACGTATCGGGACACGCCTGTCAGGACGAGCTTAAACTTATGTTAAGTTTAGTAAAGCCGAAATATTTTATTCCAGTACACGGCGAATACCGTCACCTTAAAAAGCATGAGGAGCTTGCGCTTTCTTTGGGCATACCCAAGGAAAATATTCGCTTAGTTGATACGGGTAACCGTATCGCTATCAAGAAAAAGTCGATTCAATTTATCGACAGCGTAGAGGCCGGAGAAGTATACGTCGACGGCGATAGTAATGTAGATAGCATGGTACTTCGCGAGCGCAAACAGCTCTCAAGCGACGGCGTGCTCATTGCTCTTTTGGATATAGACGTGGAAAACAGAGCTTTGACGGCAATAGATATTCTCTCGAGAGGAGTAGTCTTTGAAGAAGAGTTTTTAGAAAAAATGAAAGACGTTATCGAGGACGTATTTGCTACGTCAAGTTACAAGGACGAGAAGAGCAGAGGCGGACTTAAGAATAACGTAAGACGCAAATTAGAGAGAATGATACTCAATAAACTTAAACAGCGTCCTATGGTTTTACCGCTTTTGATAGAACATAGCAAAACGGAAAAGACTGATACTGTCGAGGTTGACGAGGTATGACCGTCGAGCAGTCACGTGTACTCAAAGCCGTTCACGACTTAGCGAGAGAGCAATACGTAATGATACTCTCTGACGAGTGCGAGGTCGTGCTCAAAGGTTTATTTGAGAAGTATAGCCCCAAAAGGGTATTGGAGATAGGTACGGCGATAGGTTATTCGTCTAGTGTAATGGCGCTTTCGTCAGATTGCGTCATTGATACGGTGGAAAAAGACGCAAGCCGTATAGAGAGAGCAAGAGAGCTTTGGAAAAGTCTTGGCGTAGAGAGTAGAATCAACGTATACTGCGGAGATAGCGACGAACTTTTGCCGAGCATAATAGCCGGAAAGACCTATGACTTTGTATTCATAGACGGAGCTAAGTCTGCGTATAGACGGCAGTTGGAATTAATACTGCCGAACGTTGCCAAAGGCGGGATAATTTTATGCGACGACGTGTTGTATTTAGGACTTGTCAAAGGCGATAACTATCCGCCTCACAAGCATAGGACGATAGTGAGGAATATGCGCGAGTTCTTGACAAGCGTAGAGGAAAATGACGAACTTGAATTGCAACTTGTCGAAGAGGGCAATGGTATAGCAGTTATAAGAAATATAAGAAATAAGAGATAAAAAATTAGACAGAAGATGGGGATACGTGAGGAAAAAGTAATGAATAAAGTCGAACTTTTGGCGCCTGCGGGCGATATGAGTAAACTTAAGACGGCGTTGCATTTCGGAGCAGACGCTGTATACGTTGGCGGAAGTAAATTCAGCTTACGCGCCAATGCCAAAAATTTTGACGGCGACGGTCTAAAAGAAGCAGTAGAGTATACTCATGCCAAGGGCAAAAAGATATACGTAGCAGTCAACATTTTTGCTGATAACAAAGACTTCGACGGATTGAAAGAGTATTTTATTGAGCTGGAAAAGGCAGGTGTAGACGCAGTCATTATCAGCGACGCAGGGGTACTTGCTTTGTGTAGAGAAGTAGCTCCCGCTCTTGAGATACATCTCTCTACTCAAGCCAATACTACCAATAAATATTCGGCAAAATTTTGGGCAGACCAAGGCGTAAAAAGAATAGTGCTTGCAAGAGAAACTTCTCTTGAAGATATTAAAGAGATAAGAGCATATTTGCCCAAAGACGTCGAGATAGAAGCATTCGTACACGGAGCAATGTGCATAGCGTATTCGGGAAGATGTTTGCTTTCCAATGCTTTGACGGGCAGATCCTCAAATAAGGGCGACTGCGTGCAGGCGTGCAGGTGGGAATATTCAATCGTGGAAACAAAGCGCGGTGGCAGTCCAATCACGATAGGACAAGAGGAGAGGGGTACATATCTTCTCAATTCAAAAGACCTCAATATGCTTGCGCACGTAGGAGAACTTGCCGAGAGCGGAGTGTATTCGTTCAAAGTTGAGGGAAGAATGAAGTCGCCTTATTATGTTGCAAGCGTAATAAATGCCTATCGCAAGGCAATAGATTTATATTACGGGCAAGGCAAGGAGGTCGAATTGCCGTCGTATCTTTGCGACGAGTTATACAAGAATTCGCACAGAGATTATACGACGGGATTTTATTTCGGTAGCAACGACAATGTATGTTTAGAAACCTCCCAACCAAAGTGCGAATACGAATTTATTGCGCAAGTAGTAGGTTACCGTGAGGATATCGGCATGCTTGAAGTCGAAATGCGCAATAGATTCAAAAAAGGCGACGAATTGGAAATTTTATCGCCTACAAAGTATTGGAACGACGTTTTGCGTATTGACAAAATGTACGATAGTGATATGATAGAAATAGAGGATGCAAAGATAGTTCAGCAGAGGGTATTCATACCCACAGACAAGCGACTTGCTGAGTTAGATATTTTGAGAAAGAGGGTAATGTAAGGGGAAATGAAAAAGACTGTTTTGATTATTTATTCTCAATTATACGATACGTCGGCTTTGGCTCTTAAAGAAATCTTTGAGAGCGATAATAATTTCGACGTTGTTTCGGTATTCGATAAGCAGTACGATAATTTTAAGTTGATTAGTTTATACAACGGTATGTACAAGTTTACTTATAGGTACACTCCGACGCTTAATAATATTGTGATAAATTTACCCACGGCGGAGGTCACTCGCAAAAAGGATAGTGAGGGCAACGACGCGCCCTATAAGGCAAACTCCGAGACTTTCCAAAGATGGCGCAAGTTTGACAATATCTCTATGAGATTCGACGCCGATTACGTAATATGCGCCACGCCGTATGCAGTTCACAAGGCGGTCGTAGCGAGAGAGAAGTATAATTTGAAAGGTAAGATTTTTGCAATGATTACAGATTATGATTTGCAAAATAACTTTGTCAGTCACGACGTAGACGGCTATTTCGTAATTACGCAGAAGTGTAAAAAGGCTTTGGTTGACAAGGGTATCGACGAAAATATTATCTACGTCGTATCGATGCCGTTAAAGCAACCTGCGCAAATCAAACGCTCCAAAGAGGACGTAAGAAAGCAATTTAATATCCGCAACGAGTTGCCTATAATTACAATGGTCGGCGGAAGATACGGTTCTAAGTATCTTTATTCCGCATTGGAGAGCGTGAGCGAAAACAAAGACTACAACTTTATAGTAATTGACGGTGGCAATTCCTCGATAGAGAAAAAGTTCAAGAAATTGGGAAAGAAGGACGGATTGAGCGTATCCAACAACGTATATTTTGTCAAGAGCGGAAATGAAATGGAGAGAGCTTACTATATCTCCGATTGCGTAATCTCAGCACCGACTTCGGCGATAACTTACGAAGTGCTTTTGCACAAGATACCTCTGCTTCTTATCGACAGCGCCAACAACGTAGAAACTAAGAATAGCAAATTCTTGGTGGCCGGCGGTTACGCTTATTCGGCTATCAATAAAGAGCGTTTGACTATAGCGTTGGAGAATTATAAAAAAGAAATGAAAGAATGGAAAAGGCATTGTGAGAAGAAATTTAAGAATAACGGCGCAGAACAGGTTCTTTCTTGTATAAAAGCTATCGACAGAGGCGACGACCCGCAAGAGTGCTTAGTGATAAAAGAAGTCGTTGAAGAAGAATTCGTAAAAGACACGAATATCAAGCCTGTGGCTCCAAATACGGAAGCAACTCCCGAAAGCGGACAGGTAATAAAGAAAAAACGCCGTTGGTTCGGTTCAAAATAAGGAGATAAAAATGATTAAACATATCGTAATGTACAAATTAAAAGACCCTACGGAGAGCAACGCATTAGCGCTTCAACAAAAATTCTTGTCGATGAAAGGCAAGATTGAAGTATTGAAAGACATTCAAGCAGGCGTAGACGTCTTGAGGTCTGACCGCAGTTTTGACGTGGTGCTAATATGTCAATTCGATAGTATGGAAGATATGGAAGTATACAGAACGCACGAAGTTCATTTGCCTGTTATGGCGTACGTAAAGAGCGTAGTAGAGAAATCTCACTCGGTTGATTATATTGTTTAATCGAGCGATATCTAATTATAATTCGATAGAAGGAGTATATTATGACAAAAATCAAAATCAATCTAATTGACGGCAGGTCAATGACTGCTCAACTTGACGAGCAATCGGCTCCAATTACTGTTGAGAATTTTCTTAAACTTGTTGACAGTAATTTTTACAACGGACTTATCTTTCACAGAGTTATTCCGGGATTTATGATTCAAGGCGGTGGAATGGACGCTTCGCTTTCTCCAAAGAACACAAAGTCTATCAAAGGCGAGTTCAAAGCCAACGGCGTAAATAATCCTATATCTCACAAAGTCGGCGTACTCTCTATGGCGAGAACCAACGTTCCAGACAGCGCTTCTTCGCAGTTTTTTATCTGCGTGGCGGACTGCGGATTTTTAGACGGACAGTATGCAGGCTTCGGCTGTTTGTGCGACGAAGAGAGCATCAAGGTCGCAATAGATATTTCCAACGTAAAGACGGTCAGCGTCGGTTTTTACAACGACGTACCGTACGAGTCTATCGTCATCAAGTCTATAGAGCGAGTATAATTTTGAGTAAAGATTATTGCTACCAAGAATGGAAGTAATATATCGATTGCGTTAAAGTATATATTTGATAAATAGCATACGACAAAACTTGTCAAAAGGACGAGCGCGCACAGCGTTTGTCTTTTTTGTCTGTCAAAGAGCAATCTGCACGCAAGAGCTACGCCCAAAGCCACGAGAGTGAGCGAATAGACAAAACCATCTACAAATTCTTGCGTACTCAGCCAAAAGATACACGGCAGAGTTATTACCAAACACCCTGCGATGTCGAATAGTTTTAAGCTTATAGATGGCAAACTAAATAGCGTAAGCGCCGTCAAAAAATAAAGTGTAAGTCCGTTTATATCGGCAATAAGTTCTATGGACAAAACAGTACACGCAAGAGCTGTTAAAAGCGCGTAAAGTTGAAATTTTTTCAGTTCGAAAATGCCTATTAATAATATAAAAATCCCAACTAATATCAACACTAATGCCATAGTCTTGTTATGCGCAAAGTTGATATTTATATTAAATACTTTACAAGATATTTTATTTATATTATAATATATAAACAATATAATAGGTATTCTAGAGAATTTATATTTTGACTTAGAGAGGAACAATGGCAAAGATTACTGCGATAGACAAGGGGAGTATAGGAGAAGAGCTGGGACTTGAGGTAGGCGACGAACTTATAGGTTTCAACGGCGAAAAAATCGTTGATATACTCGATTACGTCTATTACGATTCTCAAGAATTTTTTACTCTCAATCTTAAGGCTAAGCAGGGCGAGGCGGTCGATATAGAGATAGAAAAGGACGAGAGCGAAACTCTCGGACTTACGCTTGACGAAAGCGTGGAGCTAGAGCCTATGCGCTGTAAAAACAAATGCGCGTTTTGCTTTGTAGATCAACTTCCCAAGGGTATGAGAGATACTCTCTACGTCAAGGACGATGACTATCGTCTGAGTTTTGTCAGCGGTAATTACGTCACTTTGAGCAATATAGGACAAAAGGAACTTGACAGAATAGTTAAGTTGCACCTATCTCCGCTGTATATTTCGGTACACGCTTACGACAAAGAAGTTAAAACCAAGTTAGTAGCCAATCCCGAATCGGCAAAGGTATTTGAGAAGATGAAGTTTTTGGCAGAGCGCGGTATACAAATGCATACGCAAATAGTGCTTTGTAAGGATTTTAACGATGGCGATATACTTAAGCAGACGCTGGAAGAGTTATACAAATTATCTCCATATGTGCAGACCGTCGCAATTATACCTGTCGGTTTGACTTGTCACAGACAAGGACTTTATCCCGTCAAGACTTTTGACAAGGACTCTTCGGGGCAAGTTATCGATATGGTGGAGAAGTTCAACGATGAGGCCGGCGGAAATTTTTGTTGGTGTAGCGACGAATTTTATATCAAGGCAGGCAGACAATTACCCGACTATGCGGAGTACGGGGATTTTTGTCAGATAGAAAACGGCGTGGGCTTATGCGCGGAGTTTGTCAATTCCTTTGACAATGCTTTGTCGCAAGTCAATGGAAGCGACAAGTCGCTGGAAATCGCAGTTATTACGGGTCAGTCTTTCAAAGGCATATTGGCGGAATGCTTGCAAAGTCTTAAGAGCAAGTATCCCAACGTAAAAGTTCGGATATGCGATATATACAACGACTTTTTCGGCAGGTCGATTACGGTATCGGGACTTATCACGCCTACCGATATAATCAAACAAGTTAAGGATATGCCGAAGTACACCGTGATACCGTCGACAATGTTACGCGAATTTACCGACACATTCTTAGATGGGTACACGGTAGCTCAACTGGAAGAAGCGTTGAGCACGACAATCAAAATATCTCAAGGCGGAGAGAGTTTTGTAAAGTTAATTGACGAACTGACGTCTAGTAAATAAACACACTTTCAGTTCAAACTGAACAAAAGGAATGTATGAAACCATTGATAGCAATAGTAGGCAGACCCAATGTAGGCAAGTCTACGCTTTTCAACAGAATAGTAGGAAAAAAGGTGAGCATAGTCGAGGACTTCGAGGGCGTCACCCGCGATAGGCTGTACTGCGACGGCGAGTGGTGCGGTTGTCAGTTCACGCTTATTGACACGGGCGGTCTTGAGATAAAGAGCCAAGACAAGATGTGGAAACACATAAGAGCGCAAGCGCAAATGGCTGTGGAAATTGCCGACGCAATTATTTTCGTAGTAGACGGC
>JAIDUT010000009.1 GCA_029060065.1 Clostridia bacterium
AAAGGTACGTGTATCAACCTTATAGATACTCCCGGACACGTTGACTTCACGGTTGAAGTTGAGCGTTCGCTCCGTATTCTTGACGGCGCTGTAGCTTTGTTCTGCGCTAGAGGCGGTGTTGAACCGCAATCGGAGACGGTTTGGAGACAGGCAACAAAGTATCACGTTCCTAGAATTGCTTTCGTCAACAAAATGGATAAAGACGACGGTAATTATTTCAGAACTATCGATATGATGAATAAAAGACTTAGCGCTAACGCTGTTGCTATGCAATATCCTATCGGCGCTGAGAAAAACTTCAAGGGCGTTGTAGATCTTTTGACAATGAAGGCTTACTACAACGAGGGCAAAAACGGCGAAATCGTTGCAGAGAAAGAAATACCTGCAGACATTCTTGCGGAAGCAGAAGAGAAGAGAGCTGAACTTATCGAAAAGATTGCCGAGTTCGACGACGAACTTATGGAGAAGTTCTTCGAGGGAGATATTAGTGTAGAAGCTATGCCTAAGACGTTGCTTCAACCTATCATTCGTAAGGCTACTATCGATATGAAGATTACTCCTGCATTCTGCGGAACTTCACTCGGCAACAAGGGAACTCAACTTTTGCTTGACGCAATCGTTGATTATTTGCCTGCTCCTACCGACGTTCCAAACGTTGCAGGTTATGCTCCTGGCAAGAAAGACGAGGAAATTTCCCGTCAATCTTCAGACAATGAGAAGTTCAGCGGACTTGCTTTCAAGATAGCAACCGACCCGTTTATCGGAAAACTTGCTTTCTTCCGCGTATATTCTGGTGTATTGACGAAAGGCTCTTATGTATATAACTCCACTAAGGACAAGAGAGAAAGAGTAGGCCGTCTTGTTAGAATGCACGCAAACAGCCGTACCGAAATCGACGAGGCTTACGCAGGCGACATCGTTGCTATCGTAGGTCTTAAGGATACTACTACGGGCGATACGCTTTGCGACGAAAGCGCTCCGATTATATTGGAATCAATGGAATTCCCGGATCCTGTTATCCAAATTGCTATTGAGCCAAAGACTAAGGCAGGACAGGAAAAGATGGGACTTGCTTTGCAAAAACTTGCAGAAGAAGACCCGACGTTCAAGACGTATACAGATCAAGAAACCGGTCAAACCATTATCGCAGGTATGGGCGAGTTGCACTTGGATATAATCGTAGACAGATTGAAGAGAGAATTCAAGGTTGAGGCAAACGTAGGCGCTCCGCAAGTTGCTTACCGTGAAACAATTAGAGAAACCGTTAACGCAGAAGGTCTATTTAAGAGACAGTCAGGCGGTAAAGGTCAATACGGTCACTGTAAGATTGTTATCTCGCCAAACGAGCCGGGTAAGGGCTTTACCTTTGTCGATAAAACCGTCGGCGGTAGCATTCCTAAGGAATATATCCCTGCAGTCGAGGCTGGTATCAAAGAGGCTTCTAAGAGCGGTATCTTGGCAGGATATGAAACCGTTGACTTCAACGTTGACTTGGTAGACGGTTCTTACCACGAAGTTGACTCTTCGGAAATGGCATTTAAGATCGCAGGTTCTATGGCGTTCAAGGACGGCGTAAGCAAGGCTAGACCGGTACTCTTGGAGCCTATAATGAGCGTTGAAGTTCAAGCTCCGGAAGATTATCTCGGTACAATCTTGGGTAGCGTTACAGCAAGAAGAGGTAGCATCAAGACGACTGAAGAGCGTAACGGTGTTCAAGTAGTTGACGCAGACGTACCTCTTGCAGAAATGTTCGGTTATGCAACTGATTTGAGAGGTTCTACACAAGGTAGAGGTAACTTCACAATGCAATTTGACCACTACGCAGAAGTTCCAAAGTCGGTTTCTGAAAAGATTATCGGCGCTAGAGCAAAGAAAGCGTAAGGTAATAAAAACTCAACATTTTATTTTATTATAAATAAATGTTGACAAAATAGAAAAAACAATATAAAATAAAAAAGTAAAATAAAAATAGATTTATTCATTATAATCTAGGAGGATAATTTATTATGGCTAAGGCTAAATTCGAAAGAAATAAACCGCACGTTAATATCGGTACTATTGGTCACGTTGACCACGGTAAGACCACTCTTACTGCTGCTATCACTATGTATTCCGCCGCTAAGGGTTTCGCTCAAAAAATGAGATACGACGAAATCGATAAGGCTCCGGAAGAGAGAGAAAGAGGTATTACAATCAATACCGCTCACGTTGAGTACCAAACTGCTAATCGTCACTATGCTCACGTTGACTGCCCGGGACACGCAGACTACGTTAAGAACATGATTACCGGCGCAGCGCAAATGGACGGCGCTATCTTGGTAGTTGCTTCTACCGACGGCCCAATGCCACAGACGAGAGAGCACATTCTTCTTGCTCGTCAGGTTGGCGTTCCTTACATCGTTGTATTTATGAACAAGACAGACCAAGTTGACGATCCAGAACTTTTGGAACTCGTTGAAATGGAAATCAGAGAGCTTTTGAACGAATATGGCTTCCCAGGCGACGACACCCCAATCATCAAGGGTTCTGCGCTTTTGGCTTTGGAAGCTGCTTCCAACGACAAGCCGGATGATGCTGCTTGCGCTTGCATCCAAGAACTTCTCGATGCTGTTGACGCATATATTCCTGCTCCTGAGCGTGACACTGATAAGCCTTTCCTTATGCCTGTTGAGGACGTATTCACCATCACCGGTCGTGGTACTGTTGCAACCGGTAGAGTTGAGAGAGGTGTTGTTAAAGTTCAAGATAAGGTTCAAATCGTTGGTATCAAACCTACGACTGACACAACCGTTACAGGTCTTGAAATGTTTAGAAAGCTTCTTGACGAGGCATACGCAGGCGACAACGTAGGCGCATTGCTCCGTGGTATCGACAGAAAGGGTATCGAGAGAGGTCAAGTTCTTGCTAAGCCGGGTACTATCAACCCACACACCAAGTTCGCTTCTCAAGTATACGTATTGACCAAAGACGAAGGCGGTCGTCACACTCCGTTCTTCAATGGTTACCGTCCACAGTTCTACTTCAGAACAACCGACGTTACCGGTTCAATCAAACTTCCTGACGGCGTAGAAATGGTTATGCCTGGCGATAACATCAACATGGACGTAACTCTTATTACTCCTATCGCTATCGAAGAAGGACTTCGTTTCGCTATCCGTGAGGGTGGTAGAACAGTTGGTTCCGGTGTCGTAGCTAAGATTACCGAGTAATCAATAAACAAACTCAAATATAATAGCCTCTCTAAAGAGAGGCTATTTTTTATTTAATAGTCAAAGAATTAGTGGTAAATTTGCTTACAAATATTAAGAGAATAGACTTTTAATTTTTGTTTTAATTTTATTCCAAAAAGAATCTTGGTTTTCGCTACTGGAATTATTTTTAGAATAATAGTAATCATCTTGTCTTGAGCGGTTGGCAATAGACAATGGGTCTTGCGCTTTAACTATCAATTCGTGCAAGTTTTTAATGTTCATGATATCTTCATTAGTGCTCAAATTTTCATCTAATGATATTTCATGCACTAATTGATTGCGCATCCAACGAAAATGCTTAATCTGTTTATAGGTCATATCCCATTCTGAAATATTTACAGTTGCTTCAAATGGAGTGGCTTCCATTTCGCTGATATAAGAAGATACGCCTTCGTAACTGTTTAGCGTTTCTTTGCAAAGTTTATCGAGGCGTTTATATTGTTCAATAAATTCTACATTTTTTTCTAGCATAATAATTCTCCTATAATTTAGATTATGCTACAAGTTTTTTTGTATAACAACTATTATCAAAAATCTATAATTATTCTTGCGCTTTTTGCTCGTCATCTTTGCAGACTTCGATTTCAGCCATATAAATTCGCTGAATAAGTATGCACTTTCCCTTTACGACAGGGCGTTGAAGAAAGAAGAAGTCGACGGCTTCCCAAATAAACACCCAAGCCGAGATTTCCACAATAGACGTGAAATAGATATTGTCCGTAAAGTGATTTATCAGTATCAAAGCGGTAAGCGCAATTATTCCTAATATCGTCATTATGGTGGCAATTAATACAAGGCGTTTGACTTGTTTTTTGCTTTCTATATATTCCGACTTACAGTGGCTTCTTAAACTTTGTTGCACGTCGCTTGCATCCAAATCTGCTGCAGTGTGGATTTTGATTCTTATTCTATCTTTTAGGGGAGCGTCTTTTGCTTTGTCAAATATATACTCGCAAAATTCGCCGTTGAGCTTGTCGCCCGAATAACTGTACGCAGAAAATAGTTGGTCTGTGTTATATATCTTTACGTTTATCTCAGATGGATTATCTGTCGATTTGTCGTCAGATGTGTTATTGAGTATAAGCCTATCAATTTCTTTGTTGTGTTTGTTCCAAAACATAGTAATTACCGTAAAAATAGTTTATTATATGATTATTTTAACATATTAGGAAATTATATTCAAGTATAATCTTATTTCCATAGACATAGTGTTTTTAATTAATGATAATTTATCCTTAGCCATTTTATATCTAGTTTACATTTTTCCATAAAACTCTTGACAGCAATAACAATATGTTTTATAATTTCATTAACAGTTCTATATGCTGTTAATAATGTAAATAGGAGGAACTCTATGAAAACGGCGGCAAAGGTATTTATTATCTTGGGTATGATTTGTGGTTGCATAGCAATCTTGCCTTTAATTTTTGGCGGAATTACTCTTTCAAAAATGAAGAAAGCAACAACTGCAAAAGAACTCATGGTATGGGGTATTCTTGACATCTTTTTCTGCGGTCTTATCGGCGGAATTTTAGTTCTTTGCCTTAAAGACTCTGATCTGGCAAAGTAATCGTAATCAAAAACTAAGAATGGGTCATACGATTTGTGTATGACCCATTTTTTGCGTTCCTTTGTCCGTCTTATTATTTATTTTCGCACTTGGATAAACGGCGCATCGCTTCGTCCTCTGTCAATTCTTCATAATCAGAAAATGAATACCCGCAACAATTCATTATTGCATCGGAGAGATGTAAACTCATAGAATAATCGTTTATCCACTTGCCGTCTATGTAAAACTCAAAACGATTACTTGCGCAATAGCAATTTCCGACTTCTTCTCTTGCAATATGTCCGTTGTGATAATCGTAATATAAATATTTTGCAGAAATGTTTTTTTCTTCTAATGTGGACATAAATTTTGCTCCGTATCGCCATATGAATATGTATGGTTTAATAATACCATGATTAAATATGTACGTCAAGAGTATAAAATGGACAGAAAGCAAAATGAAATTAATAGTTATTTTCTGTTTGGTTTTCTTTTTATAAAAAGCAATTTTTTTATATCTTCTAATAGTGAATAATCGGTTAAATTTAGCATAACCCATTTGCCATCGTGGTATGTTTGAGTATTATCGTAGACATCAAGCACGGCGATTGAAAGTTCATTTCTTATCTCATCAACTTTGGTTCTTTCGTCTTTACCGAAAATAATCATGAATCCTAATGTATTTTCCTTAAAATAAAAGGCGCATAATGTTTTTCCGCTTTTTCTAAACTTATATTCATAAGTCCATTTTTTACCACCGTTATTCCAAACTTGCTCCATATCGTATAACAATGTTATTGTATCGACAATATCAAAAAAGATATTGACTTTATCAATACCAACCAATCTTTCGAGTTCTTCTTTTTTTATATTTTCCATTTTACATCTCACTTTCAAAATATTGCTTACCGTACAAACAATTATAGCGTAGTTACTAAATAAATGCAAGTGAAAAATCAATTTGGCACTATGGCGGGTGCTTGGAATATAGAAAAAGTACGAACTGTAGTGATTCGTACTTTAATGCTATTGGTGGAAGTTATATCAACTTCTATGCTAAGGCATATCAGTTGATGGCGTTCGGTATATTTGCAAGACGGCAAATATACCTCGGCTGAGAGGGTTCCATTCGAGCCCTAACATTCAGACCAGCAAAAAAGACGCATTTTTGAAATGCGTCTTTTTGCTGGTGGAAGTTATAGGGCTCGAACCTATGACCCTCTGCTTGTAAGGCAGATGCTCTCCCAACTGAGCTAAACTTCCATTTGCTGATTGCTTATTGATTTTAGCATAATAGATAAATGATGTCAATCGATTTTTATTATTTTCTTGACAGTATACAAAAATTTTATTAAACTATAATTACTGAGGAGGATCTATGGTCAAAGCGTTGTTTGGTGTATTGATAGTTTTTCTTGTAATTATCATAGTATTGACGTGTGTGTGCTACTGGCTTTTTAATTACGCTACGTTGGAGAAACTCGGATACGCTGACGTTGAGATTGCTGAAGTTGAGTTGCCCAACGGAGATAAGCAATCAATTACGGCAAGAGATCTCGGAATTGAGAATATGACTATGAAAGAACTGCTCGGGTGGTTCAAGGATAAGGTCAAAGCTGGGAAAACACAATAATTATAAAATAGATGGCGCATAATATTTACGCCATCTATTTATTTAGTTGTCAAGAGTTTTAGCTTGATTGAGAAGCGTAAGCAAATGGGGAATAGTCTTTTCAAATTTCAGACCATACCAATGCTCTTTATCTTGGGAGGTAATCTCGATTGTTCTTTGAGTATATTTCACCGCAAGGTCAAGACTTTGAGGCAAGTCTAAATTGTTGGCGAGCGCGCCAACGAGAGCTGACGCAAATACGTCGCCACTACCTAAGAAATCGCCTTTGACTTCTTGCGTGTCAATAAACTTGACTATATTATTGTCGTAGTACGCTAGGCGCATACCGTCTTCCATTCGTATTCCCGTAATGACAAAACGCTTTATGCCGGTTTTTGTAAGACCTTGGCATATATTCAATACGCTTTTCTTTGTTTGAATGCGGGAATATTCTACTCCTGATAGTAGGCAAGCCTCGCTTAAGTTGGGCAGAGCAATAAAGCTCTTTTTGCATAACGTGGCGATACTTTCTACAAAGTCCTGCGTAATACCGTCGTAGAATTCGCCGTTTTCCGCCATTGCAGGGTCTACGATAAGTTGAGCGTCGGGGAATAGATTGCATACTTCTTCCACGGCTTTAGCCGTTGCGCTTGAACCTAAGTATCCCAAATATATAAAGTCAAAGTTGAGCCCGAGCGATTTATAGTGTTTTGTAGCAGGGACCACATTATCTTTGAGGTCAACGTAGGTATACCCATCAAATCCGCTCGTATGCGTCGAGAGCAATGCAATGGGCAGGGATACGGTCTCAATGCCCATTGCGGAAATTATCGGCAATGCAACGCTCAGCGAGCATTGTCCAAACGACGAATAATCTTGAATTGTCAATACTTTGCTATCTAACATAAGTCTCACTTCTTATTACTATTTTCTTCGTTATCTTCAGTCGGCGTAATGTCGCTTGACACATTTTCTTCAGCCGTAGTAGTATTTTCAGTTTGCGTTTGTTCTATTGTGACGCCAACTTGCTGGGTACGGTTGTAAATCTTCTCAAAAATACGCTTTAATTGGCAAGCATAGAGCAATACAGTCGCTACTACTGCGGATATTATGCCTTGCAAAATATTGAAAGGTAGGTTGACAGCACCGCCCGTCCATTTGTCTTCTGCTAGTAATATGCCTTCAGCAAGGAAATATCCAAGCGCCATTTCTAAGCCACCTATGATACTTCCCAAGCCAAAGAAAATTGCTTGGGGGACTTGCTTTTTGACAGCCTTAGCTATTATTTTGAACAAAAGTCCTGCGATAAGACCTTCCAAAGCCTTTATTATAAGGGTAAATGGGGCGTACATTGTATATCCTAAAATAAAGTCGCCCAGCATTGCGCCCAAAGCTCCAGTGATAAGAGCGGGGAAAGGTCCAAGAAGGCAAGCCGACATAAAAATAGGAATGTCGCCGAAATTGTAATATCCCGAACCTGTCGGATAGCGCACGCTCGCGAGTGTGAGAACGGTAGTCAATGCCGTCATCAATGCTGTGAATACGATAAGGCGTATTCTCTTTGCTCTTTTGTTGGAATCCATTTTTTGCTCCTTTTCGGGCAAAATGAAGCATCAAGATAAATGCAATAAAATTGCAAATAAATCTAATCTTTCCCATTCTGACTTTACAGGCGGTTACGGAATCTCACCGTATCGGCTGTTGGGGCTGTTGGACTTGTTCGCTCTAAGGCGACATTACCACCGGTCAGCTTTACGCTTGCCCAAAGATTGTTTTTTTCTTAATGATAACGCCACGTTAACGCGTTGTCAAGCGACTTAATAAAAATTTTTAGAATTTTTTTCGCTCCCGATTTTTCACTTCCGAATTATGTGTTGACATTTTTATAATAATAGTAAATAATATTTACAGGTTATAATAAGCATCTATAGTCTAATGGATAAAACGTCACCCTCCGACGGTGAAGTTATGCGTTCGAGTCGCATTAGGTGCGCCATGACAAAGCCTGTCGATAGTTCGACGGGCTTTGTCTATTAAAATCGTCCTTAAGGACAAGTGAAATACAACTGCATTGTATGAAGTTACATCGTAATGGAATTGATTATATAGCTTCATTATATTCTTGAAAATACAGCATATTTGTGTTATAATATGTTAAACAATAAAAGTAAAGAGGTAAGTATAAATGAAAGATAAAGCCTTGGTTGTAATCGATATTCAAAACGACATTACAAAGAACTATAAAGAAATCATCAACAATATCAATACCGCAATCAACTGGGCAGTTAATAACAATATGCATGTTGTATATATTAAACATAATAACTTATCTCCCGGCACTCGAACGTTTAAGCCCGATACATACGGCGCTGAATTAGTACCCGATATGAAAATCGTGTCTGAAAACATATTTGTTAAAAGTAAAGGTAACGCATTAACAAGCGAAAAATTCGCTGATTTTATAAATGTAAACAACGTTAAAGAATTTTATATCGCAGGCGCCGACGCTATTGCATGTGTAAAATCGACTTGCTATAATATGGCAAAAAATGGATATATTGTTCATGTTTTATCTGACTGTATTACAAGTTACGATAAAAAGAAAATTCCCGAGATGTTAAATTATTACGAACGCAACGGTTGCAAAATTCAAACATTGAATTCGGTTAAAAATTAAACCAATTTAATTCCAATAAGATTTAGTTTGGTGCATTAAAAGGCGGTTTTAACCGCCTTTTTTTATAATTATTTATGGTTGAACAAAGTTTTTTAGTTAATTTTTATAGAAATACTTGACATATAATACTATGTAATGTATAGTATTATGTAAAGCGGGGTACTACGATTGGACATACAGTTGAAAAAAGGGATATTGGACGTATGCGTTCTTCACGCTATAAGCAAAGGAGAAAGTTACGGTTACAAAATAATAAGCGATCTTACGGGCGTTATCGAGATTTCGGAAAGCACGCTTTATCCTATTTTGAAAAGACTTGAAGTCGGCGGGTTTGTAGTGACTCGCACCGCAGAATTCAGCGGTCGTCTCAGACGATATTATAAAATTACGCCTTTGGGACTAAAAAAATTGAAATCGGGCAGAGAGGATCTGCTAGAAATAAATTCTATATATAAAAAGTTATTTGGTGGGCGCATATAGTCCACTGCGGAGGTAACGATGACCTATAATGAATGGCGGGATGAACTCAAATGTAACCTTTTATGCGTGCCTGAACAGGAACGGGCGAGAGTGTTGGATTATTACGCCGAAGCATACGCCGATAGGCGGGATGCAGGTTATGCAGAGCAAGAAATAACTGCCGAATTTGGCGCCCCTTACGATGCCGCTCAGCGCATACTGTCGGAAAGTGGCGAGCAGTATTTTATAGATAATACGCTTGAGATGGGAGAAGATCAATCGGATGATCTTAAATCCAAATCTAATCCGACTTTTGATTGTAATAAGCAAAATGTGGCGCAAAAATCAAGCGAGCATACTTGGGTTTTTGTATTGTTATGCGTGATATTTGCAATACCTATATTTGGAATTCTTATGGCAATGGTATGCGTGACGATTGGATTTAGTGTAACTCCGTTTGCTTTGCTTATAGCAGGCGTCGCAACTATTGGGGCAGGAGTCGGCGAATTATTTGCCGACGCTGTTTCGGGAGTCGTTGCGATAGGGGCGGGACTGGTATTGTTTGGAATCAGTCTTATAATAATGCCATTATTTCTAAAATTGGTAAAACTTATGTGGAAGCTTTTTATAAAATTTTTTGCATGGCTTAAATCATTATTCAACGTAAAGGAGAAAATATAATGAAAGGATTTGTAAAGGTAATTATAGCAGGCGCGGTACTTCTTGTTGTTGGCGTCGTGATACTCGTCATAGCTCTTGGCATATACGGCTGGCAAATTGACGACGATTATGATATGAAAAATTATGAATGTACAGAGCAGAATACGATTTTGGACATAGACTTTTCGGCAGGCACTCTGGAAATAAATTATTATGACGGAGAAAAGATAAAGATAGAATATCCCGAAAATAAGAATCTGTCGGCAAGTATCGTAGAAACAAATGGGAAGCTGTCATTTACAACGACTACTAAACGTAAATGGAATATTTTTAATTGGTTCAACAAGATACCGACGGCAAAAATTTGGATACCGCAAGGCGAAATTATAGATATAGACCTCGATATGAATGCCGGCGTGACAAAAGTTGCAGAGGCTGAATTCGGCAATTTTAATATTAAAATGAACGCAGGTACTTTGCAAATGGACAATGCTACATGCAAAAAAATGTCAGTTGATATGAATGCCGGAACAATAAACGTAAAAGACGTGGTTTCTGCAGAAGCCATACGCATTGATTTAAGCGCAGGAGCATTGAGTATTCAATCGCTTGTTTGTCCTTCGCTTGTCGGGGATATAAGTGCAGGCTCTGTAAATATTAGCAGACTTCAGACTGCGTCCGTCGACTTTGATATAAGCGCAGGCGCTGTCAAGCTAGGTATGATAGGAGCTAAGTCGGATTATAATATTGCAATCCAAAAGAGCGCAGGCTCTAGCAACATTACTAATCAGTCAGGCAACAAAGATCTGCGTATTAAGGCAAATATTTCGGCAGGGTCGTTGAACGTCAGTTTTGAGTCTTGAGGACGCTTCGCAGTATAATTTAATCGTAAAATTTAATGGAGGTCGCAAAGTAGAACAGATTAAGGTCGGACAGTTCATTACGAAAAAGCGAAAAAAAGAGTCTGACGCAAGAACAGCTTTCCGAGAGGCTTAACGTTTCTAACAAAACAGTATCTAAATGGGAATGCGGAAAGTGTATGCCTGACTATTTCCGCAATTATTCTTGCAGTAATGGGAATAGCTCAAAGAATAAGAGATTGTGAATTTATATTCTTTATATTGCAAATAAGGGTTGAACTCAACGTAGTTTTAGTGTATAATAAATACATTAAAAAACTTTTTGCCTGACATGTGGCAACGTTTTTGAGAGGGGGGAGATTTTTATGGGTAAAAAGATAGTAATTATCATTGCGGTTTTACTTTTATCGTTAATGGCATTTGCCGGGTGCGGGAATATCACCGAAGGAAAGGATTACACTATTCCGCTAATTGACCTAGAGAACAAACCCGAGGGTTTAGATGCGAAGTATGATTATCTTTTTGACGAAAGGACTATAGTCGATCCTGATAATACGACCGATTATTTAGCTCATCCCGATTCCGTACTTATTAAAGACGCAAGCGGTTCGCTTAATACGATCTTGACGATGTTTCCCGAAGGGCACGGCAAAGGTAACGTAAAAGTAAGAATAAGTACCGATAAAGGAAAAGCGTATACGCAGTCAAGTGAAATTCAAGTTCCGGCATCTTGGGCAAAGTCGCAGGAAACGCCGACGGTATATAGACTTATATTCAATAAGGATAATATTCCCTCTAGTGACGACAAACTCATTATGATATCGGGTAATCCAAAGTGGTATAACGACCCCAAAACAAAAAAGAACGGCTTCAACGCCAGCATCTCTTCAGATGAAGGCAAGACTTGGACAGAGTTTGAGACGTTCTACGGAAGAGACTATTTCGGCTGGTGGCAGTCTTATAAGGTATTTGACGCTATTGTAGCTATGAGTTCGCTTACCAGACTTAAGGACCCTACGACTCACGAGTGGAAAAACGAATGGATGGGACTTTTCCACGATAGGAGTTGGAATTGTTATAAGACAATACTTTCATTTGACAGCAATGGTAAGATGAAATGGTCATATCCTGAGAAATACTTTAACAACGAATATAATAAATACAGAAGTATTCAGAAAAAATCAAATATGTGCGAGGTTGAAGTTATTCGTTCGGAAGGCGGAGAGGGCAACGAACTTTGTCTAATCACAAGGTCCAATTCTAAGAAAATCAATTCTCTTATATCTTTTTCATCCGACGAAGGAAAAACTTGGAGCGAGCCGAGAGAAGTGCCTGCCTCGCTTAACGGCGAAAGACACAAGGCTGAATGGGTAAAAGACGGCGATAATTGGAGATTGTTCATTACGTTTAGGTCTATTGAAAGAAGCCTTGATAAAATTGCCAAGTATGCGCCTGATTTGAAGTCCGTAGGTTGGATGAGTGAGGGTTGGATAGCTTGGGTAGGCGATTGGGACGACCTCAAGAACGGAACCGAAGGAGATTACAGAGTAAAACTTGCGCATACCTATCTTGGCGACGAAACTGTGCCACAGCGTAGCGCCAACGGCGATACGGGGTATTGCGGTAACGTAGTATTCGCGGACGGAACTATCGTTACGAGTTCTTACGGCAGATTCGGAGAATGGAACGAAAATGAGAAGAGATACGTTAATTCCGAAAAGACTTATATTCTCAGCAAGAGAGTTAATCTCAATGACCTTGACGCAATAGTAGATTATTTTAGATAGAATATAATAAGTTAATAGTCAAATACAAGTAAGTCCATGACAGAAAACAAAAAGAAAGAGAGCTAACCTCTCTTTCTTTGTTTTCGTAAACGGCTTTGCTTGCCGTCTGGTCTGAGTGACAAGACTTGAACTTGCGGCCTCTAGACCCCCAGTCTAGCGCGCTACCAAACTGCGCCACACCCAGATAATTGTATCAATATCTTGACGATAAGATTATATATCAAATTTTAAGATATTGCAACAATTATATTAATTTTTTTATAAAATCACTATCGCGTAAATTTAACGCTAGTCAAATCGTACGTAATATCGCCTTCTACAAAACGTACTACCACACGGCTGACGAAGTTGTTATCTCCTTGCATTTTCATTTGTGAGGTGGATATCATACAACTGATCGAACCGCTTGCAGGGAAGGTATTTGTCGTTGTAAACGAGCATCTAACTACAGGAATACTTGACGTCAAGACTTTAGAGTAGGTAACGGTTACGTTTCCGCTTGCGTCAGCATCCGACGTAGTAACGTCACCGCTTGCTTCAATATAGCCACTGTTTATTGCGCCACTGTTAATTTCTCCGCTTGCTTCGCCACTTGCTATAGTTTCGCTAAAACTCTTGTTGAGTACGAATTTATTTTTAAGCACTACGTTGCTTGAACTTGCATACGAGCAAGTAAAGGATGCATTTTTAGTTTGGTTTGCGTCAACGCTGTAAGTAGGTACGACAATAGATACCGAAGAAGAAAGGGTAGTTGCTCTTGCAAATTGATATAAGAAAGAGTTGTCAACTACAAAAGCCGACGCGCTGTATTTTGCGCTATCCGTAGCTGTTGCGCCGTCAATAATGAAAGTGACGTTGCTCTTTTTTGTTTCGTAAGAGGTGATGATTTCCTCAACCTTACCGTCTTTAACCGTCTTTGTATAAGAAAGTTTTGGCTCCAATTTATTCGTAGCGTAACTTTCCGTAATTTTTTCCATTGTCTTATAGCCGACTTTTTTAGCAGTTTCTTCGTCTAGTTCTGCGTTCATAGACGACGTAAATTTATATCCGGTGAAATTGTTAAGTTTCGGGTTTACAGATTCGTTAGAAGTCGTTATGGACACGTTTTGATTATAAACAGTTGTCATTGTCGAAGTATATTCGCCCAATTTTACGCTTTCCTTATTGAATATATCGTAAGTGCATACTTCGGTTCCGCCTTCATGCCAACCGAGGTTGTTGTTGATTTGCGACATAATAGAGTTTTTAGAAAAACTTTCTCCACAGCCCGCAAAGGTCAACATCATGGTAGTTATAAGTATAATTGCTATTAAAAATATAAGTATCTTTTTCATAATGTCTACATTATAACACATTTAGAGCATTTTGCAATAAATTTTCCTATAATAT
>JAIDUT010000090.1 GCA_029060065.1 Clostridia bacterium
GAGTAGGCAAAATATATATTTAAAATTTGCAACATTGACGAGATTAAATTAAATAAAAATAAAAATTCCTCTAGTTTTATTAGTTCATCAATTATGTCTAAGCATCGTTGCACAATTTTATTAGTTATGATAATATTTAACTCTGAAAATTTCGAATTCTCCAAATCATTTATAATGTAGCATAAAACTTGTTTGGCTTGTGCTGCATTTTCTTTGCATAGCATTTCTAAAAACAACATATCTATAGTTTTAAGTTCTTTCGCATAGGTTGTAATAATATTATTGTCAACTTTTTCAATTTGTTCTTGACTTAAACTTGAAATTGTTGCAAGAGATGTATTTTCAAGAATTTTAACGAAATCTGTTTTTTTGATTCTTAATCTTATCATGCTTTTGCAATAATAACCAATTGGATCGATCGAATAGAGCCAGATTGCATAAAAAATCAAATAGATGAAACATAAAGATAAATATATTGCTATAGCAATCATATTTTTATAGTCTTGTTTGATAAAATAATAAATCCACAGATCTGTATTGAAAAAAATAAATATCCAAGCGCTACTGCGGTAATCCGTAACGCTAGGAACACTTTTATGTATTTTTCTTATTGGTACTCCTAGTACTTTATTGTTCATTTCTTTCTTTAAAGGAAGCAAAACTGAAATATATATACCAAATAAAGCGACAGGTAAGGCAATAAGTGCAATAGACCAACTTTCATTACCTATAATAGAATTTTCAAAATTTGGCATGGCATAAGTTACGATTGCTACATAACTTCCAAATACAATAAAACAAAATACGACTTTAAAAAACCAGCCACTTAAAAACACATCTGTTCGGCTATTTGTTTTTTGAAGTTTTACCAATTTTTTCTTTATGCATTTATATGATTTCATATTAACCTCAGTAAACTAATTGTGACTAAATCTTTCTAAGGGGGGACAATACAAAGATATATAGTAGAGCCTAAAACTGGTTCGTTTTAGGCTCGTTTTGGCGGAAGCAGAGGGATTCGAACCCCCGTGGGCTTGCACCCAAATGCTTTTCAAGAGCACCTCGTTATGACCACTTCGATATGCTTCCGTAAGAATTATTAAGATTTTTGCTACAAAAATTGTCGAGCGTATTTTGTAGAGATTTTCGTACCTTTCTACGAATTTGCGGTCTATTTATAGATTTTTTCGACCGACTAGGCGTTGCCGATTTGTTGCTAAATGGCAATTTTTCATCAACACAAATCAAGCATTTTTTGGAAGTTCATAAGTGGTCGAGTAGTGCTTGTAGAACTATTTCCAAAGTGTAACCCTATGGGGACGTTTCCCTTTCAAGACCACCTCGTTATGACCACTTCGATACGCTTCCGTATTGGCAAAGAAGTATTTGCCAAAGTTATTTAACGTTTGTATTATAGCAAATTGCTTTTCGGGTGTCAATTAAATCGCGACATTGAAGTTAAACTTCGTCATCATCGTCAACTTCTTCCTCGTCATCATCGATATCCTCAACGGAGTCGATGTCATAGTTGAAGTCTGCTTCAAAATCATCGTCTTCATTATTGACTTCTTCGTCTTCTTCGTTTTCCTCTTCCTCATCGAATTCGCTTTTGCCGAAATCGTTGGCAGAGAAGTCGTCTTGGTCATCGAAAGCATCGTCGTAGATATCGAATTTCTCTTCTTCGTCTATTTCGTCAAATGAAATTTTCTCAATACCTTCTTCATTATCGTTTTGCGGTTCTTCATGTTGACTTTCAATCTCGTTATCAGTGTCGCTATCGTTGACAAAATCGCTGTTACCGTTCTTTGATTTAGCTAGGCAATCTGCGCACATCTTTTTGTTGCGCTCGATATAGTTGATACCGCAGACTGGGCAGAGAATGTCTTCCTCTTCGTCTTCAAGCAAAGTAAATCCCTCCATACCGAGTTCTGCTTTGCACACATCGCAATATTCGTCCGATTCAAGAATCCAATTTAATTCGCATCTTGGACATTTCATATATTTTCCCATAAGACCTCCAAAAAGACCTATTAAAAGGCGTATGCTTTCAATGTTTAGTATTATATGCATAAAATTTGGATTTGTAAACACTTTTTTCAAAATTTTATAAAAAATATTTGCGGTATTATTTTGCGTCTATGCGGAATACTTCTCAAAGGAGCTTATAGAGTGAAATTTATCAGCTATAGTTATAAAATAAGCAAAAATTAAGCAGAGTAACAAAAACGGAGAAAGCTATTATTTGCTCGCTCCGTTTTTGTATTAAGGTGTATTGGTGAGTAAGTCTAATTAAGCGCCTTCCATAATCATCTTATCGGCAAGCAATGCGATAAACTCTCCGTTGGTAGGCTTATCGTTGGCGGTATAGATTTTAATACCGAAAATATTATTGATATTTTCTATCTTACCTCTATTCCAAGCTACTTCAATAGCGTGTCTGATAGCTCTTTCGACTTTGGAAGGGGAGGTCTCAAATTTGTTAGCTATAGAAGGATATAGCTTCTTAGTAATAGAATTGATAATGTCCGGAGAGTCGATAGCCATTTTGATAGCTTCTCTTAAAAATTGATAGCCTTTAATATGCGCAGGAATACCTACTGTGATGAAGATATTAGCGAGTTTCTCATCGAGAGAACGTTGAGATTTCTTAAGAGCTTTTTCTATAAGTCTATTGTCGAGTTCGCTATTTTTCTTAGGCGTAGCTAAACCGCCAAATTCTTTAACTCTTTCTTTAAGCATAGCAATATTAACAGGCTTGACAAGATAATAACTTGCGCCGAGCGCTATTGCTTTGTTGATAAAGTTTTCGCCGGTAAGTTGAGATACGACGATAAAGTTTGGCTTTTTGTTCATTTTTGCGTAGTTGAGATTGGCAAGTACGCCGAAGCCGTCAACTTCAGGCATAACGATATCCAAAATTACCACGTCCGGGCAAAAGTTTTCAATTTTACTTATTGCATCCAAGCCGTCCTTAGCAGTGGCTATTATCTCGACGCTGTCGTCGTCCAAATAGCTTTCTTTCACGTTGTTGATAAACTCTTCGCAGTCGTCCACGACCATGAGTTTGATCTTTTTCATAAACATCCTCCAAAAATAATTTAATACTCGGGGTATAGCCTTATAAGTTTTCTTTTGGTGAAGTAGATTATCATACGTGAGGGAAATTTTGTCGTATGCTATCGTAATCCGAGTTACAGATATATTTTATTATGTAGAAAAATTTCTTTCAATGGAGTGAGTTGTCGAAAATTGTAAAATTATAAAATATTTTTCAAAATTATCTAAATTACGATAAAAATGCTACACAAAATCGCTTTTCTGATATTTGAAATTATGCTACAATTCTTATATGGAAATATATAACATATTAAAAAGATTGAGATTGGATGCCGGTTTAACTCAAAAGCAACTGTCTAAAGAAATATCTATCGGACAGGCTACAATATCGCAATGGGAAAGCGGAGCCAGTAAGCCGACGGCTGACGCATTAATAGCGTTGAGCAAGTATTATGGCGTGTCAGTAGACTTTATCTTGGGTACAACTCTCGAAAAAGAGGGCGAAGGCAAGATGAGTAAAGACGTTGAGGAATGTATTGCGTTAATAGACAATCTCACCAATGGGCAACGCTATCTGGTGAAAGAATTGTTAAAGCAAATCAAGCCTTTTTGATTGACATTCTCAAAATAAAAGTTTAGTCTTATTCAGAACAATGCAAAAGTAAAGAAACGGAGAGAAATATGACAGAGTTCAAAACTACGTTAATAATGGTGGGAATAATGTTGGCGTACGCCGTTCCGGGCTTTATCTTGATTAAAGTCAAAGCCGTCAAATCCGACCACATAGCTTCGTTCTCTAAAGTTTTGTTGTTCGTATGTCAGCCCGCGCTTACGCTTTATTCTTTCAATAAAGCTGATTTCACTAAAGAACTTGGCGTAAACTTGCTAATCTTTTTAGGCATAATCACGTTGGTTCAGTTGATATTCATAGGCGTGTTTTATTTGATATTCCGCAAGAAAATGGCGGGCGACGTAAGATACCGCATTACGACGATTTCGACGACGTTGTCCAACTGTTCGTTTTTGGGAGTTCCGTTACTTGAGGCGATTTTCCCTGATTCGCCCAACGTAGCAGTATACTCAATGATGTACTTTTTGTCTATGAGCCTATTGGGCTGGACTTTGGTATCTGCAATAATAACGCGAGATAAGAAATACATAAGCGTCAAGAAGATTATTCTCAATCCTGCGACTTTGTCCATTGCGGTATCATTACCGTTTTTCTTCACAGGGTTTAAGATAAGTTCGGATAACGGTCAACTTCTCGGACAGGTAGAGAATATGATAAACATACTTGGCAAAATGACGACGCCTATTTGTATGCTGGTCATGGGTATGCGCCTAGCGACGATAAAGTTCAAGAGCCTTTTCAATAATTGGATGCAATACTTTGCTGTGGCAATCAATCAAGTGGTATTTCCGCTTTGCGTACTAGGTTTGCTTACGCTACTAAGAGTGGACGAAGAACTTAAGTGGTGTATGTTCGTCATGTGTTCGTGTCCTGTAGCGGCGGTAGTGCAGAACTATGCGGAGATACTTGGCGAAGGGCAGGATATTTCTGCTAATATGGTTTTGCTGGGGACGTTAACTTCAATCGTGACACTGCCGTTAATGGCGCTTTTGATTTAACGTAAATATTAAAACTATTAAAAGCGTTGACAAAAGCATTTACGATTGCATATAATACAAATGTAACTCGCACAATGCGACATAAAGCATTGTGTCAACATAAAGCAATAAGCGTTTAAGAGTAACTATCCGACTTTGACAGCAGAGAGAAAGGTCATCGGCTGAAAGCCTTTCGGAAAAGAGATAGCCAAGTGCGAAACGCTTGCTCGCAGGGGAAATACTGCGCGTGGCAGTCGCGTTAAGACGATATGAGAGGAAGGGTGAGCCCTTCAATCAAAGTGGAACCGCGAGTAATCGTCTTTGGATAATCAAAGGCGGTTTTTTGTTTAATAGGAGAATAGCATGGGCAAGATAAAAATGGACTTGCAGGTGGCGCTTGAGAAAGACCCCGCGGCAAGAAACAAATTTGAGATATTTTTTACGTATGGCGGATTTAAGGCGCTGTATAGGCATAGGTTTGCGCATTGGTTTTACAACCACGGAATGAAGTATTTCGCAAAGCGAATTTCGGCAGGCACTAGGCGCAAGACCGGTATAGATATACATCCCGCGGCAAAGATAGCGGGAGGAGTATTCATCGACCACGGCGTAGGCGTAGTAATCGGTGAAACAGTTGAGATTGGTACCAACGTACTGATATATCAAGGCGTAACGCTTGGCGGTACGGGCAAAGACACCGGCAAAAGACATCCCACAATCCAAGACAACGTAATGATTTCATGCGGAGCAAAAGTGCTTGGACCGATAGTGGTAGGGCACGATTCTAAGGTGGGCGCAGGTAGCGTCGTATTGAGAGACGTTCCGCCAAATTCAACCGTAGTAGGCGTGCCGGGAAGAGTCGTCAAATGCAACAACGTCAGAGTTGACGATATCGACCAGAAATTACCCGACCCGATACTGGAAGAATTTGCAAGGCTCAATCGCAGAATAGAAGCGCTTGAAAAACAACTTAATATCAAGTCTTGCAAGTATTCGATTACGCAAGATAACGAAGTCGAAGATAGCAAAGAAGAAAACGTAATAGAGCAAGAGATAGAAGAGTTGGAGCAAAGCAAGAAGCTTTAAGAATCTGATAATATTGATATATTAATAATATAAAATAAAGAGGACATGAAAATGTTGAAGATTTATAATACGTTGACAAGACAAAAAGAGGACTTTACACCTCTAAAGGAAGGCAAAGTAACTATGTACAGTTGCGGACCGACGGTGTACAGTTATGCGCATATAGGCAATTTAAGGACCTATATCTTTATGGATATTTTCCGCAGAGTGCTTAAGTATGACGGATATAAACTTAAAGGCGTTATGAATATCACTGACGTGGGGCATTTGCTTTCCGACGGCGATGACGGCGAAGATAAGATGGCTAAGGCGGCGAGAGAACAGCAAAAGACGCCTTGGGAAATTGCCGAGTTTTATACCAATTATTTCTTTGAGGACTTCAAGAAACTCAATATCGGCAAGCCCGAAGTAATCGCCAAAGCTACCGACCATATTGCCGAAATGATAAAGGACGTGCAGACGCTTATCGACAAGGGATACGCCTATGAGATAGACGACGGTATTTATTACGACATTTCCAAGTTCCCTGAGTACGGCAAACTCTCCAGACTTAGCCTTGACGACCAGCAAGCCGGCGCGCGCGTTGAAGTCAACAGTCAAAAACGTCATCCCGCAGACTTCGCGGTATGGAAAAAGGCAGACCCTCAACATATCATGCAATGGCAAAGTCCTTGGGGCATGGGTTATCCGGGGTGGCATATAGAATGTTCGACTATGAGCAGAAAGTATCTTGGCAATCACTTTGATATACACACAGGCGGTGTGGACGCAATACCTGTTCACCATGAAAACGAAATTGCGCAAAACGAGGCATTGGAAGGACATAAGACAGTTAATTATTGGGTACACAGCGAGTTTATGCTCGTCGATAACGGCAAGATGTCTAAGAGCCTCGGCAACGTTTATCGCATTGACCAACTTGAAGAAAGAGGCTATTGCGCTCTTGATTACAGATATTTCTGCCTTAACGCGCATTATAGAAAAAAGTTAAACTTCACCTTTGAGGGGATGGACGGAGCCAAGACCTCTTACGCAAGACTATTGAATACTCTCTACGCTCACAAGATTAGCAGTAATACCATCGATGAGCAAGTATTGGCGGAATATAAAAAACAATTTAACGACGCGATAAATGACGATCTAAATATTCCTCTTGCTTTAGGCGTGGTATGGACTATGGTCAAAGGACCTAAGAGTAAAGACGTCTATGATTTAGTTCTTGAATTCGATAAGGTGCTGGGTCTATCGCTCGACAAAGCTAAGCCTGCGGAAGAAGAGAAAGTAGATATTCCTGAAGAAATACAAAAACTTGCCGATGAGCGCTTTGAAGCAAAGAAGCGCAAAGACTTTGCGACGGCAGATGCCTTGAGAGCAAAACTTACTCAGCTCGGTTACAATATATTGGATAGCAAAGATGGGTTCAAGGTAGTACCTATAAAATAAGGCGAGTATATAATATAGTTAATACGACAAATATGACACGCAATTTCTGCGTGTCATTCTTTTTACAATAATTTCTTCTACAACTAAAAAAATATCATTAATTTTTCCAAAAAAAGTATACTTTTCTTGTAATCGCCTGAAAAGGCATTTTTTCTCAACTACATTATAGTTCAAGCAAAAAAAGATTGC
>JAIDUT010000091.1 GCA_029060065.1 Clostridia bacterium
CTATATCTTCCAACTTCTTACCGAAATACGGTATTGTAGACGTAGATATCTTGAAGTCCTTGAGCGTCATATGCTCCAACTTGCCTTTCTCTATCTTGATATCTACACTATTGCTCGGCGTTCCGTCATAATACCACAACGGCTCTAGACCGTCTGTAAGTCTATACTTAAAAGTATATTTTCCGCTGTCCTTTACCGTCTTTACCGATAGAACACCGCTTGATTTAACGTTAGCGGAAGTAGTCTTGTTATCTCCGTCTTGTATAAAATTATACGTAACTGACGGATTGGTCATTGACCCGCTCGACGGCGAGGTATGCGTAACTTTAGCGGTTAGAGTTATGCTCTCCACGCTATCGTACTCTATTAAGGTCTTATCTGACGTTAGACTTGTCTTTATATTCGATGTAACATAACTGTCCGGTAAGCCCCATACTGCGTATAGCGTTACGTCACCGAATAAACCGCTTGGTAATTCTGTAAACGGCTCACTATTGCCTGTAGGGTCGTCCGTCCAGCCTTTGAATACGTGATTAGCATTTGCCTTATTATTGAGATAGGTAGTAAATGCAGATACAGCGCTTGTTTCGTCAGGAAGTTTATCTCCCACAATATATGGCTCACCATCTGGAAGTCCTACGCTCTCTTCATTATTACCGCCGTTGTTCAAATTGCGAAAGTTGATAAATGCCATAAGATAATTGCGAACAGGAGTTTTGTCAGGAGTATACTCTCCGCCTATTTTATCTACGTCCCAAATTTGTGAATAATTGCTTCCAAAGAAAGCATTTGCCTTAGCAAGCATTTGACTAGACACACCGTACTCAGTATGTCCGCTAAGTCTATTTGCATAAGTGTGTGCGTATGACGTCCAATATGTCTTGTCATTCGGCTTTACGACATTTATATTACCAATAGTAGAATTATTTACAGTAACTTGCGTTTGTCCGGCTATACCATAATAAGAATACTTCGTTCCTCCCTCTGCCCCATAAAGTCCTTCTACATAACAATTTTTAACTACCTGTATAGAAGCATTAGTATAAGAGCCAAACAATGCGCCAGCTCCCGCAGTAATAGTTGAGTTAACATCCACAAAACCTATGAAGTTTTCCATAAATAATTTTGTCCCCATTTCTACTAGGGAAACTGCCGAGCTACTTGATGTATGAAGACTTGAAGGAACTGATGACCTTAAATTTGCTACGCAATCATAAATATAAATAATACCACCATTAGAAGAATCGCCTAACAGTCCACCGTGCATTTGATAAGCGTTTGAACTACTACCAGTAATATCTAAATCGCTTGAACAACGATAGAAATAAATATATGTACTGCTTGTATTTGAATTAGCTCCTACTAATCCGCTAATACCCGTAGTTGTTCCGCCATAACCAATAGTTGAATAAACTTCTCCATTAGTATGACAATTAAGAAAACTATCATCGCCATAAGCATACCCTACTATACCGCCGGTATTTGAGTTGCAACGATTAGAATACGGAGCAGTCGCAGGCATTTGTTTATAACTGAAATTTTCTACAATCAAATCACAAATAGTCGCATTTTTGGTAGCGCAAAACACGCCGTATCCAAATGGCGCGCCAGTTCCTGAAGTTAGAATTTGCACATAAGCAGAACCATTCCAATATACCCAACCTGTTGTACCTTCTACAGAAATATTTTGAAGAGAGTGCCCCATTCCATAAAAAGTACCGTTAAAATAACGAACAGGATAAAACGTTTTGCCATCAAAATCTATATCACTAGCCAATACGAAATATTTTCCGCTTCCATAACTTGCTA
Source organism: Clostridia bacterium (assembly GCA_029060065.1). Taxonomy (GTDB): domain Bacteria; phylum Bacillota; class Clostridia; order Christensenellales; family UBA3700; genus RACS-045. Next base: position 1,810 of record JAIDUT010000091.1, read on the forward strand.
TTGAACCGTCGTCTAAATTTTTTGCAAATCTAGTCCAATCATCTACGCTTGCAATTACAAATGGATTTTCTTGCGTTCCACGACCTTTAGTCGCGTCTACCTTTACTACTGATATATCATAAGGAGTATCGGGATCGCCTGCCCTATATTTGTCAACTAAAGTCTTGTCTGTGTATACGTAAGAATATCCATTATTAAATTCGCCTAAACCGTCGGTTGAATTTTGCGTAATAGACATTGCGGTATCGTTTAACGCATTGTTTTTTAGTTCCGGTACTGACATATTCAACGGTAAGCATGCGCTTATCGCTCCTATTAAAAAGCAAATAGATATTATCAATATCGCAAATTTTAGATATTTTGCTCTTAATGTCTTTGAGTTCATATGTTTCCTCTTCTTGTATACTTTTGGGGCTTTCGACATGCGATTTTTGTCGAACTTCAACGTGTGTTGAAAAATTCCAAATAAAGTATACTTTTACTGACCCTAACATATTGCAAATTATTTTTACGTGAAGTATAATGTATTTGAGAAAAAACGCCT
>JAIDUT010000092.1 GCA_029060065.1 Clostridia bacterium
GTGTCAACAGATTTCGACTTTATTCTAAAATTTGATATAAAGAATAGACGCATTACTTCCGTCGTAATGCGTCTATTGTAAGAAATATTATTAATTGATTATTTTTCGATGATTTCTTCGCTAAGCGAAATTATCTTTGCTCCGTATTTGCGTTTTCTCTTTTTAAGAATTTGTTTATAAATGGGATAATTGACTGCCGTCATAAGTATGCCTAACAATCCTACGACGATGCCTACCGCCATAATATCTCCTATGATATTCATTGCTAAGCACATTCCCGTACCCAATACTAATGCGCCTGCCACCCCAAATATATAGGCAAATACCTTAACAGGTCTTTTAACCTTTTTGTCCAAAGATTTCAGTTCGTCCAACTTTGTAACTTGCTTTTCGCAATAGCTGTTTTTGATTTTGTTTGCAATATCAATTTGATTGTTCATTATAAATACCTCCATACCCGTAATCGAGCGTTTTGTTTTACAACTTAAGTATACGCATAGATTATTTCTAAAAGGCTAAAATAGAGTTAACGTATAGCAAAAATTACGTAAGTATTTTGTTAAAGTAAGTTGTTTTATCGCTACATTACAATACAAATTATTTTCGCTCGTGTCACGTGCGCGCAAAAATAAATAAGTTGTAAAAAAATATTTCTAATGTTATAATTTATATATGAAAAAAAATTATAAATGGGAAGAAATAATTGAGTTAATGCAAGGCAAAGAGTTGAGTTATGCCGATAGTCAAGTTTCTGAAGTTATATACAGCTTAGATAAAGCTCACAGATACGTTATACTAAATACAGATACCGGCTATCTAACATATCTATTTGAGAGCTTAGAATTATATGACGAAGACGAATTAAAATACTTCCCTCCAAGCGACGACGTGCCGGCTTATTGGCTTCCGCGCGATAACTTTGCGAAGCCTATTTTTGACGATAAAAAAAATTTAATGCGAGAATTGAAAACGCAACCTGAATACAAAACTTTTTTTGAGCGAGAAAAAGACGAAGAATAAACTATTCTTTGTCTTTATTATATACTACTTGTTTTATATCTAAACTCACGTTTTTTTCATTATTCTCATTCAAAAGACTATGAGATAAAGCTAAGATTTGCTCGGCGTATTTTTTCTTGCGTCCAGCAAGGATTTTGTTAAAAATGGGATATGCAACCGCCATAAGAACAAGACCGATTATTCCCAAGATAGCGCCCCACAAAGTTATTTGCCACTCCAAAGCCATACTCATGCCAACTCCGAAACAACAAAAGCCTATCACGCCGATTACGCTGGCAATAACTTTAGCCGGAGTTTTTACTTTGGTATCCAACTTTTTTAGTTGAGCAACTCTCTCTTCCTTAACATCTCGTTCTTTTGGCAAGTATTGACTTTGAATTTTTAATATTTCTTTCTTCTCTTCCGCAGTCGGCGCAGAATAAGTATACTTAAACTCTTTGTCGTCCATATTTTATACTCCTTGCGAGAAATCGTTTTTGTTTTCTTCAGACTTGTCTTCTTCCGTAGAGTTCTTGTCTTTATTTAATTTCTCTAATCTCAACTGCTTTTGAGCGTTGATTATCATATATATGCCAAGGGCAAACACAAGCGCGCACACTACTGCGCCGGTTGCTCCGTTTAGCGTGTCTGCGAATCGCACTTCGTCTTTGTCGCCAAATGAGTGAATCATACTTGTCTGCAGAGCAAGCAAAGATACGGAAGCGTCTGCCAAATTGATATTACGTATTGCTTGCACCGTCATATCGCTTTGCTTTTTTGCTTTTACTATATGGACAATTGCCACAGTAACTTTATAAAAAGTATACATAGCGGACGCGTATATCATATACCCTGCATGTTCAAAAGTTTTATGCTCGCTTATCATTTCCATGACGGCAATCGAAATCGCAAACATCATTATAACAAGCATTATTCCGCAAACGCGATATTTCTTAATTTGCTTTATTTTCTCGTTCTCTACGACTTTGCCAATCTTTTGCGCTTTGCGCTTTTTTCTGTGATGAACGACTACTCCGCCTCGCATAACGGCAAGCAAAATATAGTATATCGCCAATACTCCGTACCATACGGATGACTCAATCACTGACAAGGTGAAGTTATATGCGCCGTAGGCTATTGATATAGCAAAGGAAAACGTCGCAAAAATAACTGTACGCACGCCATAGTTATTTAGCATTTCCCTTGTTAATTCATATTTATTCGCCCAAAGCAAAAACTTCTCTTTTATAGCGCCTTTTTTCATATCGTAACCGTAAAGGTACTACCTTTGCCCAATTCGCTTGTTACGGATATGCTACCGCCCAGTTTGTCAATCACCTTCTTGACGAGAGCAAGTCCAAGCCCGTTACCCTCTTGCGTGTGCGACGTGTCGCCTTGATAGAATTTTTCAAAAATACGTTTACCTGTATCCGAGGTCATTCCGCAACCGCTATCGCTAACCGATACTACTGCTTTTCCGTCTACTAACTTCGCAGACACCTTGATATTACCCCCGCTCTGTGTAAATTTGATTGCGTTGGAAAGCAGATTTGACCACACTATCTCAAGATATCCCGCTACGGAATTTATAGTTACGTCTTGCAAATCCACTTCAAGTTCTATTCCCTTTTCCTCGATAAGGTCTACGTAACTTACTATTAATTCCTCAAGTTGAGCGTTGATTTTAACGTCTTCGAGTTCTGTTAAAATTTGCTGATTTTCCAATTTGTTAAGTTTTAGAATATTGGAAACAAGATCAGTTAATCTCTTTGACGCTTGAATAAGAGCTTGCGCGTACTTTATTTTTTCTTCCTCGCCCAGATTCTTTTCTTGCAACAACTGACAGTAACTTTGAATCACAGCCAAAGGGGTCTTGAGTTCGTGAGATACGTTGGCAATAAAATCGCTCTTCAAAATCTCGCTTTTACTCAGCTCCTGCGCCATAACGTTTAGATTTTGCATTATCTCGTCATATCCTGAAAAATTCAATCGGCTATCCATATTTAACCTAACGGAAAAGTCGCCCTTTGCAATTTGCTCCGTAGCCTGTCTAATTTGCTCCAAAGGTTTTTCATAAGTGAACCTACGGCGAAGCACGTCAACCAATACCCCAAGCCCTGCCAAAAATACTATGACAAGCAACATAACGACGCTCAATACCGCTTTGTCGCCACCGCTTTTTTGTCTTGCGTAATCATAAATAGGTATTGCCAAAGTTATTATTACGACAATGGCAATAAAAAATAATACATATCCCCACACCGTCGAAGACTTGCCCGACTTACTTTTCATTTCAACACCGCCTTATACCCCAGTCCATGGACAGTCTGTATCTCAAAGCCATTGCAACGGGCTGTCTTATCTCTAAGTTTAGCCATATATACGTCTACTGTTCTTGAAGTAGCCGACGAATCAAAATCCCAAAACTCTTCCATGAGCGCCGAACGCGTAAAAGTCTTTTTGGGATATGACAAGAATTTGAAAAGTAAATCGAACTCACGTACGGTAAGCGATATTTCTTCACCGTCTATAAGCGCCGTGCGTTCCTCTATATTCATAGAAAAGTTGCCTACAGTGATAGTCTTTTCGTTTTCTATCTTTGCTCTTCGCAATATAGCGCCAATCTTCATAATAAGTACGTCTATATCAAAAGGCTTGACAATATAGTCGTCTATCCCCAATCTATATCCCAAAAGTTGAGATGGCTTATCGTCCTTAGCAGTCATAAAGACTATAGGTATGTTTCTATCAATAAGTTTAGTACGCTCCGCTAAATCAAAGCCGTCGACTTTTGGCATCATTATATCAGTAAGCAATAAATCAAATTTGCTCTCGCCAAAGTACTTCAAAGCCTCCTCGCCGTCGAATGCGCTCGTAACTTCGTGTCCCTCTCCGCGCAAACATGAACAGATTAATCTATTGAGGTCCTTGTCGTCCTCAACAACCAAAATTCTAGGCATACTCTATCCTCCACGATTCTATTATGTTATTTTGTAATCAATAAATTATTGCTAAATTGTTAAAAAATTGTAAAAGTCATACGCTTAATCCGCATATGACTTTCATAAATCAAAATTTCTTTTTGCATACTCTGTAAACGTGTCCCTTTTCGCAATGCCACGATACAATATTTCCGTCCCTCACAACCTCGATTTCTTTTACGTTGCCGTCGGTAACTTTTACGTCTTGAACCACTTCCAGCCTAAACTCGCCTTCCGCTAGCGTATGCACGCTAATCTCTTTCCAATTACATTTTTTCCAACTGAAGTCAATAGCAAATCCGCCTCTGACGCACAGACCCCTTACCGAGCCTTCTGACCACTCATTGGGCAATGTCGGCAACAGTTTGACAGCATTGCCGTGACTATGAACAAGCATCTCACAAATGCCCGCAACGTAACCGAAATTACCGTCAATTTGGAATGGCGGATGCGAGTCCCAAAGATTTTGATAGATATTGTTGTTTATCAATCTCTCAACGAGTTTGTACGCTCTTGCTCCGTCGTAAAGTCTTGCCCATAGACAAAGCCTTAGCGCTGTCGCCCATCCCGTAGACTTATCTCCTCTGTCCTCAAGAGATACTTTAGTAGCTTGGAGCAATTCGCTATCGTTCTTACCAATCAATGCGCAAGGGTAAAGCCCCATTAAATGCGACACGTGTCTATGATGCTTTTCACCTACCGTACCAAGTTGTTTTTCGTGATACCACTCCAGTATTTGATTATCCACACCCACTTCTAGTGGCTTGAGTTTTGTCAATACCTCTTTCCATTCCTCTATCTTTTCTGTATCCTCTCCTAGCCTGGTTCCCGCGTCGATAGCGTCAGAGTACAACTGCCATATAAATATTTGGTCGTATGTATTGCCGTGTGTAATAGGTCCGTGTTCCGGCGAAAAACTAGGCGAAATAAGCCACCTATTTCCGCTCTTATCCAATAGAGCATCGTAAGTAAGAGTAGCCTCTTTAAGCATCGGATATATCTCTTTCAACAACTGCTCTTTAGCGCTGAAAAGATAGGTTTCGTATACGTTGTGAAGTATCCAAGCCGGCGCGACCGCAGACCACCCCCAGCAAAACTCCCATCCTGGACAAGTCCATCCAAACGGAGTATTCTGCGTGTGGTATAAGTAACCGCTTTCGCTCTTACCGTCGCCTATTCCGCAATATGTAGACGCCGTCACACGCCCGGGCTCTCTCAAAGCCTGTAAATATCTGATTAGTGGCATCTCGCAATCCACAAGTCCTGTAAGTGGAGCCATCCAATAGTTCATCTGCAAATTTATATTGAGATGATAATCGCTTGCCCATGCAGGAGAATCCGAACAATTCCAAATCCCTTGCAAATTATTTGGAAGCAAATCGTTCTTTCTTGACGAAGCAATCATCAAATATCTGCCGTATGCAAATAGTAATTGCTCTATCCATTTCTTATCTTTTTCATTACTTCTAGCATAATTCCTAAGTAACTTGTCAGTTGGGATTTGCGGTTCTGTAGCTCCTAAAGAGAAGTCCATTGAAGCGTATAATGCTTTCCAATCTTTTGCATGATTCTCTCTTAGTTTTTCTACGCCCATTCTCACAGCGTTATCCGTCAATTCCAGAGCTTCTTCTTTCATTTCGACGTCACTCTTTCCATTGCGATAAGTAGGATAGTTGTCTAAATAATCCGTCTTGTAAGTAAAAATCAATGCAGTCCTAGTAGCGCTCTGTACTTTCCACCCCCTGTCGGTTGCGATTACCACGCCGTTGCAAACTAGTCTGCAAGACATGACGTATTTAAGAGCATTATCCTTCAACTGACCTTGTATCAACATTGAAGTTTTATCTAAATTACATCTCTCCGCTCCGTCCACACGGCTCTCCCAAGTTAGCTCCCAATCGCAAGGAACCGCGCTGGTCTGCTCAATTACCGCTACTTTGTCCGGATATGATACGAAAGCGTTACGGGCAAATCTCTCGCTACTTTTACGCCAAATGGCGATAGCCTCGGCTTTATCAAAGTCAAGAGCAAAACTGTAATTTTCTACTTTTCTATTTTTTGAACGTATGCGCCAAATTCCCGCGCATTGATAACTTCCATATCCATTGGTATCTCCCACCAACTTCTTGCATAACTCGTCGGCATTCTCGCCCCTCTTGAGTTGTTCTCTGGCGTTGGCAAAGACTTCTTTCATATCAATGCCGTCTTTAGTCTTATTCAAATTTCCGCCGTTGTAATTAGGACGCTTTGGGGAAGGTCCGCCTGTCCAAAGAGTCTTTTCGTTGACAACAACGCACTCGTTATACGACTCTCCCGTCACAGTTATTCCCAGCATACCGTTTCCAAGAGGCAAAGCCTGTTGTTGCCACCTGTTTTGAGTCTTATCGACGCGCTGTCCCTGCTTAACTCTTCTTCTTGATGCGGTTTTGTTATACCAAATCCTCATACACTCCCTCTCAACGGCATTCGCTTAACTACTTCTTTTGCCAATCTCAAAATACTAAAATATTATAACACATATCTTCTTTGCTTACAATATTTTGAGCATAAAAAACATTTTGAAAGCAATTCTATGGTAATAAAAACTTCTATAATATTTATATAAATTCTAAATTTCAACTTTGAGATGTCTAGAATAGCAATTCTATAAGATTTTCGCTTTGTGAATAGCAACTTATTTTTATAATTCTATCAATTTGCCTTTATTAAAATAATAAATGTTTTCTTTTTTGAACCCATAATTACAACTTTCACTGCGAACTGCGATATGCGGTTCAAAAGTAAAGTATTCGACACTTCCAAGTTTTGCATTATTGCCTTTCTCAATATAAATTCTATCCCTCTTATTAGTAACGATAGAATGACCTAAATTGCCCGCAAAATCTAAATTAATATAACCGTTATCAATGATAATTTCATTCATATATTCGTGTAATTGTTCAAAAGTTGTATTAGGCGTAGCAGACTTTAGCAATTCACTATGTAATTTTTCTTCCATTAGTAAACCATTTCTCCATTCGCTGTTACTAATTTTATCTATATGATTTATTACAACGCCGTTTTCAATGATTATAGTTCTAGCGTAATCTCCCCATACGTTATTTATCTGCGGACTTAAATCAATAGTAATAATATCGTCCTCTTTAATGCACTGTTTAGCAGTGCGATAACGTTTACCCGATACTGACAAAGTTGTTTGTCTGCCTGAAAAAATGAATGCTCCGATATTCCAATACCAAAAAGAAGTCGCGCCAAGTTCTTTCATTTTCCTTTCGGCAAGTTGCCTAAGTTCTTGCAAAGTCATTCCAACTTTAATTTCGGATTTTATGATAGTCATCGTTAGTTTTGCAATTTGCTGAACTTCGGCATTAGTCATTAATAATCCCCTTAAATTTGGAAATTATCCAAATACATTTGTAATTTATCAGCGAATCTTCCTATATGTATGCCGTCTACAAACGAATGATGGACTTGAACTGATAATGGCATAATTATTCGGCCGTTTTTCTCTTGATACTTACCCCAATCGAATAAAGGAGTTGCGTTATCTTTTTTACCTGAGTTCGTATGAGAAATATGCGTATACGTTATCCACGGCATAGGCGAACATTGGAAAACGTCGGTTCCCAAAGGTCCTGTAAAGTACTCTTTTTGATCATTTGTAATTTTGGTCGCTAATTCTACGTATTCCAAAAGACTTTCCTGTATCGGAACGTTTACAACCTTGAACAATTCTGTTTCTTTATTAAGATATGTAAATGCAGTATCAATCTTATCAAATAAAACAATTTTGTCATCCAAAAAACGATATCTAAATTCTTCTACTTCGTTTGCGCACTTACAAACAGCATAAACCATAGCAAGTGTAAATGAAATCTTTTGCATTTTAATTTTTGATAGAAAATTTGTAACATCTACTTCAAAAGTTACGCAAAACATAGGCTCCACACTGTCTCTGAAAATTTTACAGTGCATAGCTCTTTTCCAAGTACTCTCATCTATTATTTTATAGATATTGTTCATAGTTCTTTCATTTTATCATTTTATTAATAAAAAATCAACTATCTCCAAGATTTTCGCTTTGCTCAAATGCGAACCGTGCGAGATATAAAAATGCGTGTTTCTATCGCTCTTTTGTCAAATATAATTAAGCGCGCAGACTCGTAATCCTCTGTGGACGCCAAAAAACGTAAACGGCAATACTGCCGTTTACGTTTTTTGGTGACTCCACGGGGATTCGAACCCCGGTAGCAGGCGTGAGAGGCCTGAGTCTTAACCGCTTGACCATGGA
>JAIDUT010000093.1 GCA_029060065.1 Clostridia bacterium
ACCACCAACAGAGCCTGGAGATTTAATTCAGTAGGAAATGTACCGCAAGACAGAGTAACTAAAGCGGTGACGTTAACTGCAAAGTGGCTTAAGGCAGACAAATTGGATTCAATAAAGGTCGAATTAGACCCGTCTAAGAAGTATATAGCGCGGACAGGGTTACAAGAGGGCGACTTAATAGTAACGGCTACGTACAGCGGAACTTTGGATAGTAATCACGTAGAGCAAGAAGTAGTATTATCTTGGTCGCAGTTCTCAAGCGGAATAACGTGCGCGACAATAGATAAGTTGTTGCACGTAACGCAGGGCGGATATACGGTAACGGTAAGTTACACGTACGGCGCACAGACCAAGACCGACAGCGTGGATATCAACGTATTGCCTATATCTGTAAATACAGGTAAACTGACCTTTGCGGATAAGACAATAATCTATGACGGAACGGATAAAAACGTAACCATAGACCCAATCAAGGGAACGTTGCCAAGTGAAATAATTGGTGTAACGTATGTATACACAAAGAACGGTCAACCTGTAGACGTAGCAGACGTGAAAGGTTTGGGAACGTGGGTAGTCCAAGCGGTATTTGAAACAGATTCGACGGACTATTACGCCGAGCCGATGTTGGCAACGCTAAAGGTAGTAAGACCGACAGCGTTGGAGAAACCTACGTTTGCAGGCGGAGTAACGTATGACGGAACGGAGAAGAGTATAGAGGACTATCTCAATGACTTCGACCCTGACTATATGAAGATAGTGGGCGACGTAACGGGAACTGCAGTAGGCAGATATACCGTAACAATCCAGTTGACGGACGGAACATGGGCAGACGGCACTACGGGTAACGTGTCTATTACTTGGACGATAGAGAAAGCTACGCTAATACCTAAGTGGGATAGCTGGGAGTTCGTACTTGGCGACGATACAACGCAAGGCTTTGCTCCTGTAATATCCGACATGAGCGACGGACTTGCAAGCGGAGATAGCGTAGACTACGCTACAGACTTTACGTACAAGATATACGACGAAGAGGGCAACCCACTGAGCGAAAGTGAAGTTAGCGAAGTAGGTTCATACAAGATAGTGGCAAGCATAAATGC
>JAIDUT010000094.1 GCA_029060065.1 Clostridia bacterium
AAAAGTATACTTTATTTGGAATTTTTCAACACGCGTTGAAGTTCGACAAAATTCGCATGTCGAAAGACATAGAAATATGTACCAACCGCTAAAAGTATACGGAAAGAGGAAACTATGGACTCAAAGACATTAAGAGTAAAATACTTAAAATTTGCGATACTGATAATATCGGTTTGCTTTTTATTGGGAGCGATAAGCGCATGTTTACCTATAGGTATCTCTATACCAGAATTGGAAAGCAATGCGATAAGTGAAACGAAAGTAACTATTACTCAAAATACAACCGACTTGCTCGGTGAGTTTAACAACGGATACTCTTATATTTATAGCGACAAAGACAAGGTTGACGGCTATAGGGCAGGTACGCAAGATTACGATATAACTACTCACAAGGTAGTAAGTACAAGCGCTAGAGGTACGCAGGATAACCCTTACGTAATAGCTACTACTGACGATTGGGAAACGTTTGTCAAGAAAATGGAGATTGATACTACTCGCGGTAGCGGACAATACTTCGTATTGGGAGCCGATTTGGATTTTACCGGCGTGACTTTTCACCCTGTGAGATTTTTTAACGGAACTTTTTACGGAATGGGACATTCCATAAAAAATATTTCTTGTGATAAATGGCAATATTACAACAATGGTACGACTCTTACTGATATTGCTTCTACTACTAATGGTTTTGGATTATTTTGTAGAATTACAGGAGCGGTCGTAACCGATTTAATTGTTGAGAACTTTAAGTACGAAGAAATGCCGTCTCTAACACTTTCGGGCACAACGCGTGGTACGTTTATAGGCGGAATTGCAGGGATATCTTCAGGAAATAATACTGTTTTGAATTGTCATACTGTTGGAGAAGTTAAGTCTACTGTAAGTTATTCGGTAGCTACACCTATTGGAGGAATTGTAGGCGGTATACATACTTTCGGTGTGGCTAATACAAAGTTACTAATTTATCGTTGTTCAAGTAAAATAGATATTAGTGTAATTTCAACTGGTATTATGGTAGGTGGAATAAATGGAGATATGTATAACGGCGCAATTACATCTAATATATACGCTTATGACTGTGTAGCAAACGTAATATGTACTACGGGTAGTAATAATAATCAATTTGTTTCCAGCGGATTTGGTCTTTGTTATCACAACGGTAGCGCAAATATAGAGAATTTCGTTGGCACTTTGGATTTAACAACTTCGGCTGGTAATCGCGCTGGAGCATTGCTTAGTTCATGTGGCAATATGGTTACCAAAATTAAGAATTGCTATGTTGAAGGAACATTAGGTGCAAGTAGCGCTAGCAAAAATTCAATGTATGCCGTTATTGGAGAGAACTATGTATCAAGCGCAAGTAATATAAATGTTGTAAAAAGCACTAGCACATATGCTTCTGCTGGTGGATATTCGGATGCATTAGCAAAGTATTCCGGTGAGCCTATTGAAAGTTCATCAACTACCGAAATGCTTACCAAAGCGAAGACGTTTTTGGGGACTAATTATTTTCAAATTTGGGATACTAGCAAAATAGGTGCAGATTATACACCGGACAATTCACCCGTCCGCAATTATTTAATGGCGTTTATCAACTTCCGCAATATAATCAACGGCGGAGAGGATTTGGATAACGACGTAGAGGAAGTAGGAATCGATGACGGAGTAGGCTATATTACAGGAGCCACGCTCCCTACTAGAGATAGCGACTCATCAGATTTTAGTGATTTTCTTAGTTATCTCAATACTAAGGCTACCACTAAGCACGAGTTCGTGGGTTGGACGGACGATCCGACGGGCGAAAGCGAGCCGTTTACGGAACTACCCTCAGGCTTTTTCGGTGACGTAACTTTGTACGCCGTCTGGACTTTGCCTGACGATTACGTTTCTTCTCGAATAAGTACCAGTTTAACTCTAAAGGACGGTGTCGGAGAGATTAC
>JAIDUT010000095.1 GCA_029060065.1 Clostridia bacterium
CAATTTTACTGATATATTATAACACAACTGATACGCTTTCGCAATAAAATTTCAATATTATATTTTTAATAAGTATATACATTTAGACTTCTCTTTGATTAGTTCAAAGCGACTTAAAGAAAAATAAGAAAACAAAAAAATAAAAGCTCTAACTGTCAAACTCGAAACAAAAGCGCATAAAGTCAAAGACGTCGTCGTCAAGTTCGTTTTCATCTTCGCTGAAATAACCGCCTTCATTAAAATAGGTGTTGATAAAATCTCTGACTTCACGCCTTTTAACGGCGTCTTTGACGTATTGTACTTTCTCGTCATTGACGTAAGCAAACAGTACCCCGAATACGGCAAGCGGAGCAATGCCGGTATAATCGGCTTTTGCCTTTGAATAGATTTTCTTGAGTAAGCCGTACTCTTTCTTAAATTCGGAGTTGGAAATCCCTTGAAATATCGTTCCTGCAAGATAAATGGCGATACCGTAGGCAAAAGGTTCTTTATCTCCGCCGACTTGAGGATTTATAACGCTTACGAAAGGATTGTCATAAACTTCCTTGCCGAAAACAAATCTCTTCTTGGGACTGAACATCATATAATTAGCAAGGCATATTACTCTGATAAAGGCATTGTAATCGCTGTCAACAATAATCTTATTGATAAGTTCACGCGCGGGTAAATAATTCATTTTATATACTCTATTTACAATATCCGCAACGTCGCAAATCTTGGCAAATACGCCTGACAGCATATTGTCAAGCTCAAGCATATTGTCGTCAACGTTCTTTAAGAAATCGTCACGGCTTTGGCACTTTTTGAGCTTAGAGAGGAACTTCTTGTCGATAAAATTGTACATATCGTCAAGACGTCCGGTAAACAATTCTTCCGGCATATTACGAGTAATAAGGCTCTTCTTATATTTTTCTTGATAGTACTCAACGTAGTATCTTAGTAGCCACGACTTACCAAAACGCCCATATATAGACGTCGCTTGCTTAAAAAGTCTGTCAGCCGAAGCGTAGTCGCGAGAATTAAAAGCAAGTATTCCTTTGAGAATATAAGAATCTTCGCTTACGTCGCGAGGTCCGATAGGATTATTGGCGTAGATACTATTCCAAAAGTCTTCGTCATCTATTTCCCTTGCAAGAGAGTGCATTTCGGCAAGTTGAGCGCTATCAAAGCTGTCGTAGCTTAAAAAGAAATTTTTCATCTCCTCAAAATGCGAAGAATCGACTTTGTAAAGATGAAAACATATATCCGTCATTTCAGGCATAAATACGTCGTTTTGCATTAGCAATTCGCAATACTCGTAAGCCTTGTCGTATTCTTCCAAAATACAGTGCGCTATTACCAAAGTTTGGTGACAGCATAATCTGATATCGTTTTTAAGTTTAGATAACTTTACCGTAGAGAGCAGTTCTATTGCGCTCTCGGGCTGGTTGTCCGATAAAAGATACCTAGCTACCGAGTCCTTGAAAAAGGCTTCGCACCCCTTGTCTTCGACAGAAAATATCAACTTACCGCCCCTGTAATACTCTGCCATAACGCCGTTGTAAACGACCTTTCCCTTTGCCGTAGCCTTATCGTCGCTGAACATAGATATAACGTCAAGGCCTTCAATTTCTTCAAAAAAATTTATCGGCGGATTACCACGATAAATCTTGTCCATAAGTTTAACCAGTTTAGTAAAACTCTCAACATCTCTGTCTTTAACGCAGATTTTCTTTATTAGCAAAATCGCGTCGTCAACGTATTTATTTTCAAGTAAAAATTCTTTTGCAAGCGTCATAGCAAGTCGGTAATCGCCAATATGACAGTAATAATGCGCCAAGTACATCTTGCGCAAGTCGCGTTCTTTTTGCCCTTCGACTTTATACAAATCCACGAGTATCCGTCTTGCGATACTCTCGTCTATCCCGTTTCGCCATAACTTGCCGTCTGTATACTCGCTAATCGTAGTTGGGAACTTGATCATTCAAACATCCTTTGTATATCTTCTTTTGTAAACGCGTATTTAGTATTGCAAAATTCGCAACCCACTTGTATTTGACCTTGCGTTTCTATAATATCAAGCGCTTCTTTTTTGCCGAGAGTAAGCAACATCTCTTCGATTCTATGCCTTGAGCAACTGCACTGATACTCTTCGTAAATATCAGGCAAATGCGATATCTCAAAGTGCCCGAAGTAAAAATCCATTATCTCTTGCGCGCTCTTTTCACACAAAAGCGTAGCTACGTCAGTAAAATTGGATACTATATCCTGCAAAATAAAAATCTCTTCTTCCGAGCAGTTGGGCATAGGTTGAACTACTATTCCGCCTGCCTTAACGCACTCATTGTCTTTCATTTTTACGCCGAGAGCTACCGCAGAAGGAAGCTGTTCGGAAGTTGTAAAATAATAGGCAAAATCCTCGTCGATATTGCCGTTGACGATTTGAGAAAGTCCGTTGTAGGGCTCTTTTAGACCAAAGTCTTTTATGACGTTGAGAGAACCGTTTTTGCCGACGACGTCGGATACGCTTGCCTGCCGTCCCTCGAAAGCCTTGGGATTCTGAATATATCCTCTGACCTTTGCTCCGAAGTCACCGCAAAGCACCATTTTACCGCCCTCGCCGTCGCCGTCGAGAATAAGCGTCAATTTATTGTTGATACCCTTAAAACCTGCGCTCATAAAGGCAGTAACCGTCAAAGCCTTGCCCATTGCTACCGCAACCGGCTGAGAAAACCCGTGTATTTTAATAGCTTCCTTTACCGTGGAAGTGGTATCCATAACGCTTACTATGGCTTTTCCGCCAAACAATATAGCTCTTTTAATCATAACGTATTCCTTATAAATATCAGTAAAATATCTTCGCTACAGTCGATATCAGGACTTAGTTGCAATAAAAATCAATCTTTTTGACTTATCCTTAGGCTTACCGTAGGTTTCGCCGTCATAGATTTCGACTTGCCATTTGGCTAAACAAGATTTTATGAAATCAACGCTGTGAGTATACTGTCTATGGCTCTCTTCTATTCGCCTGTAAGTATCTCCCTCTATTTTTTCAAAAAAGTCTATGTCCATATCGACGTAGCCGTCGCCCAAAGCATTGGACCATATATACGTCACGTCGTCTAAGTCCTCGCAAAAAAGATTGTCGCCTAATATCTTCTCAAGTTTGTAGGGGGTAGAAATATCAAAAATCAACTTTCCGTCTGTCTTAAGCAAGCCGTATACTCTGTCTAAAAACTTAGACAAGTCATTGCCTGAAATGTAATTCACGCCGTCGCATACGCAAGTGATAAAGTCTACGGGATGGCTCAATTCAATCTGCGTCATATCGAGATTTACCCACTTGACGTCAAGCGCCATCTTCTTTGCCTTTAGAGTAGCTACATTGAGCATTTCTCCGCTCAAGTCCGCTCCTATCATTTTTCTGCCGTCCTTAGCAAGTCTGATAGTCATCTCGCCCGACCCGCACGCTAGGTCTACTCCCTCACCGCTAAGTCTGCCCTTTATGAACTCAAAATAACCGTCATAGTCAAAGTCGCCCATAAGCGCGTCGTAATACTTTGCCAATATACTGTAAGCGCTCATA
The DNA here is from genome assembly GCA_029060065.1 of Clostridia bacterium. Taxonomy (GTDB): domain Bacteria; phylum Bacillota; class Clostridia; order Christensenellales; family UBA3700; genus RACS-045. The sequence goes on from JAIDUT010000095.1 coordinate 3,566, forward strand.
CTTTATCTCTTTTTCTTCTTGCCTTGAAAACTATTCTTTTGCGCCAACTTTTTCTTCTCTTTGTTGCGTTGTTTAGCTTGCTTTTCCTGCTCTTTGATTTTAGCCTTTTCCTCTTCTTCGTATAGATAAGATATAAAAGTATCGGTGCAGTATTGCGAGAATGCTAAGTTGAACATCGCATAGGCGGAAAACCCTATCAATACCATTACGACCAATAAAAACGTACCTAAGATACTAACAAAACTTAACGCCATAACGCCCGCAAAGAAAATCGTAACGATTAGCGCGGGAAGTATCATTATGAGCGTAAGACAGCAAGTATTGATAATATACTCTTTCATCTTGTACTTGTAAGTCACGTACATACCCTGTCCCACTACCATATAAAGAGCGCTCAAAAAAGCAATTATGCCTATGAATATCATAAGTACCCACCAGCCCGCGTTCGCGCTACCGTTGAGCGCAGTTTCTTTGAGTACCGTAATCAACGAACATGCAAAGCCCGTAGCCAAAGCGCCAAGCCAAGCAAAAGAAAGCATGAACTTGTACCAGTTGTTCTTAATACCTCTAAAGAAGTGCTTGAAAACCTTTGTTTTAGTTCCCCAAATCATATTACGGCAACAATAATAAAGTCCTGAAGCAAACAAGCCTACGAGCAAACACGTCGGAAAAATCGCTAGTCCGTATCCCATCAGCCTTATGTCGTAAATTCTCTCTATTGCCAACATCGTATCGTCGGTTATGCCAAAGCCTACGCCTATGCCGGTGCTGAAATTCAAACCTGCTACCGCCAAAGCCTCTTGAGCTCTCATCCAAAAATACGTAGCTATCATGGGAGCGCACGCAACTACCATAAACAAGTTGAGCAAAACAAGTTTTGTCAAGTTTTGCGATATAGCCTGTATTGCTTGACGTATACGTCCCTTGTAATTAGTTACTCTTCCCTCAGGGGATAAATCTCTCTTTAATACGAGTTTTTTAGCTAAATTGTTTGCTACGTCCATACTATCTCCGTAATATTAAATATATTTTTACGGGTATATTATACTCTATTTTTTTTGTTTACGCAAATATTATTGCCTATTAAATTATATATAACAATGTAAAAGTAAAAAAATGTTTGTCGAAAAGATTATCAATAAATAGTCAATGACATAAAAATTTTTGAAATGATTGATAATTCGCTTTACATATTAAAATTAATATGATAATATTTTTGTAGTTTACAGAGGCGCAAAATATAAAAGTATTGGGATAAATGCGACAAGACGTACCCAAGAAAGGATGTTTTGCCGAAATCGTATATCTATCTTGTGCGGTATGCGGTTGGTCGCTACGGTGAATAACCCTGCGACTGTCACCTTGGATTAGGTGAAGCGCTTAAACTGACTATCAATACGTCATTTTAATGCTTTGCCTACGAATAAGTGGCAAAGCATTTTTTATACGACTGCTTATAGCTATGCGAAAAAAGCGCACTGCTCTTCAAAGTCGTCACAGCAAAGTAAAAAAAGATGTGAAAATTCTGAACATCTAGAAATATTAGGAGATATATTTATGAAAAAATACAACGTAGCCGTAGTCGGCGCAACAGGAATGGTAGGCAACAAGTTCTTAGAAGTACTTACCGAAAAGCAATTACCGGTCGAGAATTATTATCTCTTTGCTTCTGCTAAGAGCGCAGGCAAAGTAATCGACTTTATGGGAAAGCCCCACACCGTCATTGAATTGACGGAAGAAAACGTAAAGGCTCACAAAGTTGACATTGCTCTCTTCTCCGCAGGCGGTTCGACGAGCGCTAAGTTTGCTCCTGTATTCGCTAAGTGCGGCGCAGTAGTAATCGATAACTCCAGCCAATGGAGAATGGACCCAACCGTTCCGCTCGTAGTACCTGAAGTAAATCCTCAGGATATTGATTGGAACAACGGAATTATCGCAAATCCAAACTGCTCTACTATTCAAGCAATGGTAGCTCTTAAACCGCTCCACGATAAGTACGGTATCAAGAGAGTTGTGTACAGCACCTATCAAGCAGTCAGTGGCGCAGGCGTAGCGGGATACAACGACCTACTCGAAGGACTTAAGGCTTTTGTAAACGGCGAAAAATTCGCTACTAAGAAGTTCCCGTACCAAATCGCTAACAACTGCTTACCGCATATCGACGTTTTCCTCGACAACGGCTATACCAAGGAAGAGGAAAAGATGATAAAGGAAACCAAAAAGATTTTGGGCGACCAATCTATCAAAGTTACCGCTACGACGGTTAGAGTACCTGTACTCAATTCCCACTCGGAATCTATCAACCTTGAGTTTAACAAGCCTTGCACCAAGGAAGGTATCATCGAGGCTCTTAGAGGTCAAAAAGGTATCGTTATTGTCGATGACGTAGCCAACAACAAGTACCCTATGCCTATCGACACCACGGGTCACGACGAAGTTTACGTAGGTCGTATCCGTATGGACGATACCGTAGAAAGCGGTTGCAATCTCTGGGTTGTTGCTGACAATATCCGCAAGGGCGCAGCTAGCAATGCAGTGCAAATTGCTGAGTATATGATACAAAACAATAAAATATAATATAGCGATAGTAAAGAAATAAAAGCAATATAAAATTAATCGTTCAACGGAATTTGAGTAGCGCAAGATTTTCACGTGCAAGAATTTTTTCTAGACGATGAAAACGAACGCAGTAATACTTGCCGTATTACAAGAGAGTTTGAAGAAGTATCGGAAGAATTATTGCGTGTAAAATTGTGATACCTCAAATTCCGTTGAACAAGGAAAAAGGAAAATATGTTTGAAGGTACTTTTACTGCGATAATTACCCCATTTACCAAGACGGGCGTAGATTACGACAGTTTTGCAAAACTTATTGAATATCAAATCAACGGCGGTATCGACGGTATCGTATTTATCGGTACGACGGGCGAACCTGCTACTATGACTTGCGCTGAAAAAAAGACGCTACGCGACTTTGCTCTAAAGCAAGTCAGCGGTCGCGTACCTGTAATCTTCGGTACTGGATGTAACTGTACCCAAACGGCCGTGGAAAACTCTATCGTCGCAAAAGACGAGGGCGCAGACGGAATTTTGGTGGTATCCCCTTACTACAATAAGTGTACGCAAGAAGGTCTATACTTGCATTACGAGGCTATTGCCAACAAGTGCGACTTGCCTATGATAATTTACAACGTCCCCGGAAGGACGGGAGTCAATATCCTCCCCGAAACAGTCGGCAGATTGGCTCGCTCAATCCCATCTATTGTGGGCATAAAAGAAGCGTGCGGTAACTTGGAACAAATCGCCAAGACTGCTCAGGCAATCAAAGGCACAAATCTTCAACTTATGAGCGGTGACGACAAACTCGCAGTGGATATAGCAAGACTTGGCGGAACTACCCTTATTTCCGTCGCAAGCAACGCTCTGCCGAAAGAGTTTACTCAAATTATGAAGTATGCAGGCGCAAAGGAATTTGACAAAGCCGACTTGCTCTTGAAAAAATACGATAAATTCGTTGACCTACTCTTTAGCGAAGTCAATCCAATTCCTATTAAGTACGCTTGCTCTCTCCTAGGGCTTTGTCAGAATGAGTTAAGACTTCCGCTCACTCCTATGAGCGAAAGCAAAGCGCAAGCGCTTAAAGCAGAAATGCAAAGTTTGAATATAATATAAAGGTGTGATATGACAAAAATTTTGATTTGGGGTATCGGCGGTAAAATGGGAAGAAATATTCTCGAATGTCTACCCTCTTTTGAAAATGCTCAGTGCGTAGGCGGTGTAGATAAATTTGCCGACCCTACACAGTTTTCCGTACCCGTATTTAAGAGCGGTAAGGATATCAACGTCGAAGCCGACGTCATAATCGACTTCTCTCGCCCTGACGCATTGGACGAAATACTTGAATACGCGCTTGCCCATAAAATCGGCATAATGCTAGCGACTACGGGATATTCTGCAGAGCAACAAGCTCAAATCGATAAGGCAAGCAATAGTATTGCCGTATTCCAATCAAGCAATATGTCACTTGGCGTAAATCTTATGATAGAGTTGTGCCGCAAAGCGTCCAACTTCCTCGGCGATAACTTTGAAGTGGAGATAATAGAACAACACCATAATCAAAAGGTTGACGCTCCGTCTGGTACTGCCCTTTCTATCGCAAAAGCTATCAACGAAGAATTCGACAATTCCAAAGAATTCGTATACGGAAGAAGCGGAAAGAATAGCAAACGTCAAAATAAAGAAATCGGTATTCACGCAGTCAGAGGCGGAACTATCGTCGGCAAGCATGACGTACTCTTTATAGGTAAAGACGAAGTCATCACAATTAAGCATGAAGCGCAATCGAGAATGGTATTCGCTCAAGGCGCTATCCGCGCAGGTCTTTTCCTTGCGAATAAGAAGTCGGGCAAATACTCAATGAAAGAACTTGTCGCTGAATTTATGGACTAGTTATTAATAAAAAATGACATTTTAATTCCCAACTACATCATTCCCAAAACTGCTTTCCGCCGTACATCATAAAGTACTGCGACAGTTTTGCCATTTCTTCGGGAGTTTCGACAAATCCGTCGAATATCCACTTCTCTAGTAGCGCTTTGATACCTGCGACTAGATATACGCTGTAATAATCGCAATTACGAGAGTCGTCGTCCTTAGCTCTCACTATCCAACTGTCAAAGCAAAACTTCTCTAACGAGCGTTCCAAATGTCTACCGAATCCGCTGTCGCAATTAGGCGAAAAAAGAATGTAGGCAATGTCATAGTTTTCCTTTACAAATTTATAGAGGTTGACAAAACTCTTGGCAGGATTAAAGCTCTCGTTGTCCTTGATAAGTATGGTCTTCATATTGTCGATAAACTCATTGCCAAGTTGCTCAAGCATATCGTAGGGATCTCTGTAATGAAGATAAAAGGTCGCTCTGTTTACATCGGCAAGTTCCGCAAGCTCCCTTACCGATATGTTAATAATGCTCTTTGTGTTTATCAATTCCTTTAACGCCAACAATAATTGCTGTTGGGTACGCTTAAATCGCCTGTCTTTCTTCGTCTTGTCCATATTATCCCCCTCCATAAATTTGTTTGACAAATATACGGTTTTTTTATATTATTTTGGTTCTGTTAGTACTTTGTTAACTATATGTTAACGCAATATTAACTATTTATTAAGTTGCTACAATTTGCCAAAAATGTGGTATAATAATAGACATTTTAACCACTAAATGTCAAATATTATACATCTCAAGGCTAAATGGCATACTATTCTAAGTTGAAATTTTGCACGATTTATCCTATAATTAGAATAGTAAAATAATAGATAAAAGTCAATTACTTTTAAGCATTTTTTTACCAGAGGATAAGAGATGACAAAGATAACACAAAAAGAATTTGACCAAATGCATGCTCAATACGCAAGAATCGAGGCGTACGACCAATGGGCATGGACTCTTCCTAACGTCACCGAAAATGCTCTGGTCGTAGATAAGGACTATCAATTCCGTCCAAAGACGACAAGTTTCAAAATAGGAAGATTTTTTGTGAAAAGTCTTGTGCGTATCATACTCCCTATCTTAAACAAAATATTATTTGACTTGAAAATCCAAGGCAAAGACAATATCAAACAAGTTGACAGCGCAATAAGGGTGTCTAATCACGTGATGCCACTGGATACGTTGGTCAACTTCCAAGTGGCTTTCGGTCACAGACACTATATGACAGGAGCAGAGTTTAACCTCAAAAAAGGTATTGGAGGAAAATTTTTCAGAGCAGGTGGATTCTTGCCACTCGCAAGTTCTATCAAAGCAATGAGTAATCTCGACAACGAAATCTCCACTATCCTTAAGGAAGGCAACTCTATCGTAACTTTTTACGCCGAACAAGCTATATGGAAGGAGTATAAAAACTCACGTCCGCTTAAAAAAGGTGCGTTCCACTATGCTTCAAAGAATGATGTGCCGGTTGTGATGACGGTAATACTCTTCCGTAAACCAAATTGGATAAGACGCAAGTTTGGCTTCAAGAAAGATTGCACCGTCAAAGTATGCCCAGCTATCTATCCGAAGAAAGAATTGTCGGTTAAAGAAAATATACAGTATTTGCAAAGAGCTACGCAAGAAGCATATGACCGTACTATTTGCGAATTCTACGGCTATGATTACGAGAAATACGATATGAAATTGACTCCTCTTGAAAATAAATTGGTTGCGCAAGGACTAATTGATAAAGAACAAACATTATTGACTAAACCAAACGATAACGCTTTGCTTCAAAAATTAATGCCTGAATTAACTCAAAAGCAAATCGACAAAAAAGTTAGTTTCTATTAATAGTAAACAACGAAAAAATAATTACATAGCATAATAAATCTACGGAGAGAAAAAAATGATTATTACCTTAGTAACAGATCAATTTTATACGAGCAGTCATGGGACAAGCGTTTCTGCGCAAAGATTATATCAAGGACTGGTAGACCAAGGACATACTGTAAGGGTGGTGGCTATTGACAATGGCGAAAATACGCCATACGCTATCAAGGAAAGAAGCTTTGGAAAGTTTGCCGATAAAGTAATTCACTCACAAGGATTCCAATTAGCAAAACCTGATAATGAAGTTATCAGAAAAGCTATTACAGGCGCTGACGTCGTTCACGTCTACATGCCTTTTGCTCTCGGACGTAGAACTGTGGAATTGTGCAGAAAAATGAATATCCCCTGCACTACCGCATCTCATATAGTCCCTGAAAATATCACATCTACTCTTCACTTAGAAAAATCTAAGCTCATAAATAATTTAATATGGAATCATTGGTATAGAGCTACTTACAAACACGTAGACCACATACACTGTCCGTCAAAAATGGTCGCACAACAATTAGAGAAGCATAACTTTTATGCCAATAAGCATATAATTTCAAACGGATATAACGATATCTATAAAATGAGCCGAGAAGAAAAGCCTGCTATCTACAAAGATAAATTCATTATCGTAGTAAACGGCAGAATGTCGCGTGAAAAACGATTCGACCTTATTATCAAAGCAGTTAATAAAAGTAAGTACCGCGATCGCATTTTGCTTATATTCGGCGGTAAAGGTCCTTTGAAAAACCGTCTTGTGAATATGGCGAAAAAATTACCGAATACGCCTGTATTTCTTGGCGCCTATAATCGCGAGCAACAACTTTCATTTCTGAATTTTGCAGATTTATACGTACACTCTGCCGACGTTGAGGTCGAAGGAATGACCTGTCTTGAGGCCATCGCATGCGGTTGCGTTCCGATAGTTTCTAATAGTCCAAAATCAGCAACGTCACAGTTTGTAGCGCATCCCAACAGTATTTTCCAACACGGCAATTACTATGACCTAGCAAATAAAATCGATTGGTGGATTGAGCATCCTGACGATTTGCAAGCTCATCATGAAATAATAGCCGATTATGCTAAAAAATTTTCTGTAGAGCTTAGCATGCGCGCTTACGAAAAAATGTTTGAAAAAGCAGTAGCAGAACATAAAGAAGCCTGCCACTCAACAAACGAAGAAATAGTATACAATGAACTACTCGACGAAGAATTGCTTGATTACTGTAGTTGCGACGAAACGGAAAAAGACGACTTGATAGAACATCGTATATAGTCGGCAAATTGTTAGAACGATTAGAATGACAAAAGAGTGTACTTAAAGTACACTCTTTTATTTGCTAATTTTTCTCGTAATATATTACTTTTACTTTCCGTCGTCGAAATCTTCCAAAGTTTTTACTGTGACCTTATAACAATCGGAAAGGCATTGTTTATCCATATTGTCGTACGTATCGTATCTAGTGTGGTAATAATTACGCAACTTATGGTCAAGCGCAGTAATACCTACCGCTTGATAACCGCCCTTATTGAAAGCGGCAGAATCTGTTGCGCCGAGAGGCACTGAACCGTAAGAGCAAGTTACGTCTATACTCTTTGCCGCATTGTAGAATAGCTCGCACGCATGTTTGTCTGCCTTGACCGTATTGTTAAGGTCTTTTTGATTGACAGACAAGAACTTGCCTTCTCTCAACGTATCATATGCGTATATTATCGTTTCTACATCCTTATAGTCCCCGCTTGCGCCGTGTCTTTTTGCCCAAGCTCTTGCTCCTCTTATACCGGCTTCTTCGCTACCTGTCAAAAGTACTCCGACTTCGGTATTCTCAAGTTCGATACCTTCGTCATGCAATGCTTTCATTACGGCTATACCCATATAACAGCCGGTAAGATTGTCGTTGGCTCCGTCTACTACTACGCTTGTATTCCACATTCTGTACATAGCTATCCAGAACGGCACGAATACCAAACATACCAATCCCATAATCATCGGTACGCCGTTTGCCAAAGAAGTATCTGCTACCGCAAACGATACTCCGCCTTGCAATACCATTGACGCAATGGATATACCCGTCAATGCTACGATACCAATCATTGATATAACGAAGTGAGCTACGAATGCGTCACCACTTATTAGATAACTCATTGTCCACTCGTGCGCTACGTCGGGATGTCCGTTGAAAAGTATTCTTCTCTTGATTTCACCCTTTGGATGCTTGACGGCAATTAGATTGTGCGAAGTGCGTTTTGGATACATCCAATCGACTATTTCAAGATACAGCACGAATTGTAAAAGCATTAACAGCATGCCGACAGCAACCAATATGACAGCCAAAAGCGGGATAAAGAAATAGCTGACCATTGCCAAAAGTATGATCGTAACCATTATGCGTATCCAATTAAAAAATGCTTTTGGGTGCATTTCAAAAGGTTCAATCTTGACATCGTCGCTATACTCTCTCAACGTGTTTGCCATATACTCGACAGCGGATTTTTCGCCCTCGCTACCGGGCAGACGCTTGCCACAAGTCTTTATAATATTGGTTATTTCCTCCATCATAAAATCTGCTTGAGCATCGCTGTTATCTCTCAATTTCTTAAGGTCCATAATCTTGCTCCAAATTAGATAAACTATTTATTGTCTATATTGTAGCATATTATAGACGCATAATAAAGCGTTTACCTAAATAATTTTACAATAATTTTACTGCCGACAAAACATGACTCTATATCAACGTTCATAGGCGCAATTATCAGTATTAAAATCGATTGACTTTTTGTTGATATTAGTATAAAATATAACATTATATATAAAAAAGTCGAGAGGATTTCTGCAATGTCATCGAAAAAGGAATTTGATTTGGGGAGAAAAATAGCAACTTTGGCGGACAAATGCATGGATAACGGAGTCATTGACCCCGAACTTTTCGTGCAACATAAAGTCAACAAAGGTCTACGCGACCCCAAAGGTAAAGGCGTCCTAACCGGTCTTACCAACATAAGCGACGTCATTGCAAAAAAAGTAATAAACGGAGAGGAAATTCCCTGCGAAGGTCAATTATATTATAGAGGTTATAATATTAATTCTTTGTGCGCAGATTTTCTTGAAAACAACAGACACGGTTTTGAAGAAATAACTTACCTGCTATTATTCGGCGAATTACCAAAACAGTCTGAGCTGGACGAATTCAAAGCGATACTTGCAAAATACCGCAAGTCTTTGCCCAATACTTTCGTTAGAGATATTATAATGAAAGCGCCTAGCAACGATATGATGAACTCTCTTGCCAGAAGCGTATTGACGCTCTACTCTTACGACGCTAAAGCAAACGATACTTCGCTGAACAACGTGCTTAGCCAATGTCTGCAATTGATTGCTCTTTTCCCGCTTTTGTCGGTGTATAGCTATCAAGCGTATGAATATTACATAAAAGGAAAGAATTCTTTCTTTATTCACGCACCGAAAGACGAGCTTTCTACAGCGGAAAATATCTTACATATGTTGAGAATTGACAGCAAGTACAGCAAGTTGGAAGCAAAGGTACTCGACCTTGCTCTCGTACTGCACGCAGAACACGGTGGTGGTAATAACTCCACTTTTACTGCAAGAGCCGTTACTTCTTCGGGATCAGATACATATTCCGCTATTTCCGCCGCGATAGGTTCCCTAAAAGGACCTAAACACGGTGGCGCAAATATAAAAGTTTCGCAAATGTTTAGCGATATAAAAAAGAACGTCGCAGATTGGAATGACGACGAAGAAATCGAGAACTATCTTAACAAAATTCTCAACAAAGAAGTATTTGATAAAAGCGGACTTATTTACGGTATCGGTCACGCAGTATACTCTCTATCCGACCCAAGAGCGTTGCTTTTGAAAAAATCTACAAAGTCGCTCAGCGAAGAGAAAGGTCTTATGAACGATTTTACGCTCTACTCCAAGGTCGAAGAAATTGCTATCAAACTTATCTCTAAACAAAGACGTATCTTTAAGGGAGTAAGCGCTAATATTGACTTCTATAGCGGATTTATTTACGATATGTTGGGACTACCGCAAGAGTTGTATACCCCAATATTCGCAATCGCGAGAATATCAGGTTGGTCTGCGCACAGAATGGAAGAACTTATCAACTCTTCAAGAATTATGCGTCCTGCTTATAATTGTACCCAACCGGCTCTTGAATACGTACCGATGAAAGATAGAAAATAAATATTAAAACAACACTAAGAACAATATAAAAGCGTATCTCTTTCCGAGATACGCTTTTTAGGTTGTATTGAGTTATCTCAACCGATTCCCGCGATACCCTCTTTTGAAAGCAGGCTCGTTGAGAATTTCTCCGTATACTATTGCCTTTTGAAGCGGTGTAAGCTCAAGCTGTTTCTCTTCTTCCTCGTCGATTTTGACGTATCTGAGATTGTAACTGTCTTCGCACCCTTCGGTAGACTTACCGCCAATACTTTGCATTGTAGGTACGTACTCAACTCTATATTTATCATTGCTCTCGTGATGGGAAATGTCGCAATGTTTGTCATGATGAGATGAGGAAACCACCGCTTCTTTTGTCTTTGCCCCATTACGCAACGCTTGAAGACGTTTTAACTCAGCAAGTCGTTGTTGAAGTTCCGCCGTCATCTGCTGTTTTGCAGAATTATTATTCGACGAACTTACGCTATGCGAATTTTGCGTCGCGCGTTGAGGTTGAGCAGGGCGCGTGGGCTGTTGAGAATGACTTGTCGGCTTAGACGAGTTGTCATAGTCCAAGAACTTTTTGAACTCGTCCTTGTCGTCAAGCAATTTTATTGCCCTTTCCGCGTCTTGCTTTTTCTTATTCTGTTTGGATATCTTGACGGCTTCGTTGATTGCCACGATAATTGCAATCGCCACGAGTACGCCGATTATTACAAACATAAACATTATTTCTTATCCTTCTTATTTGCCTCGTTAGATTCTTCTACTCCGCCGATAGCGTTACGCATATTGGTATCTGCCATAACGTTTTGCATATTGTAGTAGTCCATTACGCCGAGCTTGCCCTTTTGCAACGCTTCTGCCATAGCCTTTGGAACTTGAGATTCCGCTTCTATAACAAGCGCTTTCATTTCTTGGGTCTTTGCCTTCATTTCCTGCTCTAAAGCGACAGCCATAGCGCGTCTTTCTTCTGCTTTTGCCTCTGCGATTCTCTTATCTGCTTCAGCTTGATCCATTTGAAGTTGAGCGCCGATATTTCTGCCAACGTCGATATCTGCTATATCAATTGACAGTATTTCATATGCCGTACCGCTGTCAAGACCTTTGTTAAGAACCGTCTTGGAGATAGCATCCGGATTCTCCAACACGTCCTTGTGCGATTCTGCAGAACCTACCGTCGTAACGATACCCTCGCCTATACGGGCAATGATCGTATCCTCGCCTGCACCACCGATAAGTCTGGTGATATTTGCTCTTACAGTTACTCTTGCCTTAACTCTCAATTCAATACCGTTCTTTGCTATTGCCGATATTGCAGGAGTTTCGATTACCTTTGGATTAACCGACACTTTTACTGCGTTGAGCACGTCTCTACCTGCAAGGTCGATTGCTCTTGCGGTCTCTGCCGACAATTCCATATTTGCCGAGTGCGCAGAAATCAAAGCGTTGACGACTTTGATTACGTCGCCTCTTGCAAGCACGTGACTTTCCAATTCGTCAATGGATATGTCAAGTCCCGCTTTCTTTGCAGAGATGTATGCGTCGACAAGAGGAATAACTTTAATACCTCTCCATCTCATACCGATGAGCCTAGTCATTGAGATTTTCACACCCGATACGAGCGCTCTAAACCAAATTCTGATAGGCAAAAGACTGAAAATAATTGCAAGCAATACAAGCAGTACGACTGCTACGACTATTGCCGTAATGCCTGCCGCGCTAAGCGCTAATGTCATTATAGCCATTTTTTACTCCTTTTTATTTATATATTTTTATTTTCATTTTATATAGATTCTTCGGCTTGGTTATTATCCGATTAATCTCGACTAATTATTACACTGCATTTTTTGCCAAAGAATATTCTTTGACGGTTATTTTTACTCCCTCTACGGCAATGACTTCTATATCTTTGCCTTTCTCTATAAGCGCTGATTGCGATACAACGCTGTAAAGCTTGCCATCTATTACTGCATTGCCACATGGACGCAAAACGGAAGTTGATACACCGATTTTGCCAATTAACTGAGAAAAGTCCTCTGTACCACTTGTTTTACCCTCGGATACGGCAAGCGCTTTTTGCACCAGTCCCGTACGCGACAGTTTGCCTTTTTTGAGCGAATGCAACATTATCACAAGCGCTACGCACACGACGACAGAAACGCATATAAGCATTACAAAAAACTGTACTATCAGCGAGCCTCGCTTGCTCATAAATAGCCTGACTGCCATACCTGCAAGGACGAGAATTATACCGGTTATTCCAAAGAATCCAAATCCGGGTTGAAATATCTCGATGATAATAAAAATCGTTCCCAAAATGAGAAGTATCGCAGGTATTATGCCTATGTCGCTAAAGGCAATCGATATTTCTTGCCAAAACGTCAATCCATTGCTAGCCAACAACATTTGCTCACCTCCTTTTCTATAGTATATACGACTTGAGGCTATAAAGCAATAGCAAAATTTATTTTCATTTGCATAAAACATGTAGATTTTACACAATTTACATTCATTTAGACACAGAAATTAACTATTACCAATAAAGTCTTGCAAATCCAAAAGACTGCCTCAAGGCAGTCTTTCGGTAAAGTTTATAAAAGGTCGTACATTAGATATAGTCCATTTGTATAGCAATTACAGTTTAGCATTAAAAAACCTAAATTGCAATACCCTTTTGAAAATTTTACAAATTCTTTCTATTAACCGTATCATCGATACTTATACCCAAAAATTGAGCGTTGTATAATTCCGCATAGAAACCGTTTTTCGCAAGCAATTCTTCGTGTTTGCCTTGCTCGACTATATCCCCGTCCTTGAGCACCAAAATATTATCGGCGTCTTTTATCGTAGATAGCCTGTGAGCAATGACGAAACTTGTTCTACCCTGCATCAAAGTATTCATAGCCTGTTGGATTAGCATTTCCGTACGAGTGTCAACTAGGCTAGTCGCCTCGTCAAGTATCATAATTTCACAATCGGCTAGTATTGCTCTGGCAATAGTCAAAAGCTGTTTTTGTCCCTGAGATATATTGCTGGCGTCTGCATCAATTACAAAATTATATCCATTCGGCAAAATCTGTATAAAATGGTCGGCGCACGCGAGTTTTGAGGCGCGTATCACTTCCTCGTCGGTGGCGTCAAGTCTGCCGTAACGAATATTTTCCATAATCGTATCGTTATAAAGCCAAGTATCTTGCAATACCATACCTATATGTTTACGTAATCCTGCGCGTGAATAATCCTTGATATTTCTGCCGTCGATGTATATATCTCCCGAGTTTACGTCGTAAAATCTCATAAGCAACTTGACAATAGTCGTCTTGCCCGCGCCTGTCGGTCCGACTATAGCCACCCTCTGTCCGCTCTTTACGTGACTTGAGAAATCGTTGATAATTATTTTTTCACTCGAATATCCGAATTTAACGTGTTCAAAGTCAACGTCGCCCTTTACTCGCTCCACAGTTAGATCTCCGCTTTCCTGCTCTTCCTCTTCTTCAAGGAACGCAAAAACTCTTTCTGCCGCCGCCATAGTCGATTGGAAAGTGTTGGCTACGCTGGCAAGCTGTGTGATTGGCTGATTAAACTGTTTGACATACTGCACAAAAGCCTGAATATTTCCCACGCCCAAAGGTCCGTTAACGACTAAGTATCCACCTAATATGCAAACGCCGACAAAACTCAAATTACCTATAGCTTTTGCGGTAGGTTGCATAAGTCCCGAGAAAAACTGCGACGTCCATGCCGAAGAATATAATTGGTCATTATATTTTTTGAACTCATCTATACTTTTCTCTTCGCCGTTGAAAAGTTTGACTACGTTCTGACCCGAGAACATCTCTTCGATTTGACCGTTGACGTGTCCGAGGTACTCTTGTTGTCTTTTGAAATACTTTTGAGAATTCTTGATAATTATCATAGCTATGACAATCATTATAGGTACGCTGACGACTGCTATCAAAGTCATAAGCGGGCTGATTTTGAGCATCATTATCAATACGCCTATTACTGTAGTAACCGACGTAAGAAGTTGTGACATGCTTTGATTCAAAGACGTAGCTATAGTGTCTATATCGTTGGTGATAAGACTCATTACTTCTCCGTTCGTAGTCTTGTCATAGAACTTGAGTGGCAACTTGTCAATCTTCTCGTTGAGATCGCGCCTAAATCTATACGATATCTTTTGAGACACTCCTGACAGCAAGAAGCCTTGCAGATATGCCATAATTCCGCTTGAAACGACTAGTAAAATCAATTTGAGAGCAATCTTGGCGATAGCGTCAAAGTCGATTTCGGGCTTTTCCTCAAATGATACGCTCTTAACTTGCTCTCGATATGCCTCGGGAATTTGAGATAGCAAATCCGATGCGTCGATTCCCAGATTGTCAATAAATTCGCCTATAGTCTTGGAATTTTTACTTGCATAAGCAATCGCGCCTAGTTTGATACTGTTGATAGCGTCGTTAGACGGCATAGCCAGCAAAGCGTCCTTTACACCCTGAGGTATTTGCGCCGTTATATCACTAGAGCCGTCGCTGTCGTCGTTCAACATTTCTCTTATCTCGCCAATCGGAATATAACAATTTGGCGAAGATTCCATAATTGCCAAGGTTTTGTCGTCAAACGTAAGCATCG
This sequence comes from Clostridia bacterium, assembly GCA_029060065.1. Taxonomy (GTDB): domain Bacteria; phylum Bacillota; class Clostridia; order Christensenellales; family UBA3700; genus RACS-045. The sequence goes on from JAIDUT010000095.1 coordinate 18,740, forward strand.
GCACAACCGTTTTGTAGACAGTCTTTTTCATTGCGCCTTCTACCAATACGTCGGTCGCTCCGCTCAAGACGTCGGGTACGGTTATCGTTGCTACCACTCCGCCAATGGCTAAAATAAAGGCGATGATTATCACAAGTATATCGCTACGCATATACTTCAACAATTTTGCCGAAGTTCCCTTAAAATCTTTTGCCTTTTCTCCGCCTCCCATTCTCATGCCGACGCCCATAGGTCCTTTTGGAGGTCTTGCCTGATTACTCATAAACTCAATTCCTCCTCGGATAGTTGCGACTTTGCTATGTCAAGATACGTCTTACACGTCTTAAGCAAATCTTGATGCTTGCCCTCTCCCACTATTTTTCCGTCGTCGAGTACAATTATTTTGTCCGCATTCTTAATCGTACCCACACGCTGAGCAACTATTATTACGCATGCCTCGCCCATTTCTTCAGCCAATGCCTGTCTAAGTTTAGCGTCAGTCTTGAAGTCAAGCGCGGAAAAGGAATCATCGAAAACGTAGATAGGAGCATTTTTGCTTATAGCTCTTGCAATGGCAAGACGTTGTTTCTGTCCGCCCGACACATTAGCTCCGCCTTGAGAAATTTCCCTTTCAAAGCCTTTTTCGTCGTAATTAATAAACTCGCTTGCCTGAGCAATATCAACCGCCTTTTGCAAATCCTCCTGCGTGAAGTTTTCCAATCCGTATCCCACGTTGGAAGCTATATCACCGGAAAAAAGAATATTCTTTTGAGGCACAAAACCTATATTGTTGCGTAAATCTTTTATATTAATATCTCTAATATCGACACCGTCAATCGTAATCTTTCCTTCCGTCACGTCCATAAGCCTTGGCAAAAGAGATACCACCGTAGACTTACCGCTACCGGTAGAGCCAATCAGCGCGGTCACCTGACCGCTCTTTGCTTCAAACGTAATATTTTCCACGGCTAGCGCGCCTCCGCCGTAACCGTAGCTTACGTTCTCAAACTTGACGTCGCCCTTAAATCTCTCGCCGGTAGGTTCATCTTTTCCTTCGGCATTCTTAATTGATACCTCGGTGGTAAGGACTTCGCTTACTCTTACGATAGATACCTTTGCTCTGGGCAGTATAATAAAAATCATAGAGATTATCATAAACGACATTATTACTTGCAGAGCGTATTGCATAAAGGCTACCATATTGGCAATTTGCGAAAAGTCCTCGATATGCTGAGAAAATATCCATACTATCATGAGCATTATGCCATTCATTACAATCGTCATAATGGGAATCAGCATTGCCATAAGTCTAGACGTAAAGAGCGACGTGCGCGTCAAATCGGCGTTGGCATTCTCAAAGCGTTCCTCTTCGTGCTTTTGCGTATTAAAAGCTCTAATCACCATCATTCCGCTCAATTCGTCGACGGCTATCTGATTGACCTTGTCAATCTGCTTTTGCATCTTGGAAAATTTTGGTTGAACTATCGTCAATGCCAACGCTATCAAAATTACTATCACCAAAATCGCAACGACGATTACCCAAGCGAGCGAGCCTATACCGCCTGAATATTTAACTGCCATAACGCTACCGCCTATACCCATAATAGGCGCGAACATAATCAACCGAAGAGTGAAAATCGTAAGCGTTTGGATTTGCGTAATATCATTCGTACTTCTCGTAATAAGCGACGCAACTGAAAACTTATTATACTCCTCGCCTGCAAAGTTCATTACTTTTGAAAACACTTCAAACCGCAAATCTCTGGCAACCTTAGCTCCTATCAATGACGATAAAAACCCTACCGTAACGGCGCATACGCAAGCCGTTAGGCTTAATAATATCATCTTCCAGCCGTAACTCCATATTACCGCCATATCCGACGCTCCCACGCCGTCGTTTAGCAATCCTGACATATAACTGGGAAGTTGCAATTCGCAAATCGCCTCTCCCGTTAAAAACGCAAGAGAGATTAGAATCAAATACCAATATTTGCGATAATACTTCAAAATTGTTTTCATAATATATGTATATATTTTATAATTTAATCAACCATTTAGTCAACTACTGCGGTACCAAATTAAGGAATTTTGAAAACTCTTTACATTGCATACAAAATTTGTCTAGAATGTAAACTAAAGTTGACATGATGTAAACTAAAGTTGACGCCTCTTATCGTGAAATTTTTTGAATCAACCTCTCTAGTTGGATATAATTCTTAACTTCATAGTCCGGGCGAATATCTTTAATAGCCTTGTTTTCCTTATTAAAAAGTATCGTCTTGATACCGCTATTGATACCGCCCTGAATATCGGAGGTAAGAGAGTCGCCGATAATATAGACGTCTTGCAAATCGTAAACTCCGATATCGTTGAGAACATACTTAAAAAACTCCTTAGACGGCTTAGCAAGGTTTATCTCTTGAGAGATATACAGCTTTTTGAAATACTTACCCAGTCCACTGGACTTCATACGCATTTTCTGAGTGCGCGTAATACCGTTGGTCACGCAATATAAGTCGTGATTTTGCGAAATCCTAGCCAAAAATGCCCTAGCTCCCTTGAGTATTCTACGGCTATGCGCCATATTCTCTCTGTATTGGTCCCCTACTTTAATTACGTCCATGTCCGTAATTCCGTAAAAATCAAATAATTCTTCAAATCTGGAATAAAATATCTGTTCGCGCGTGACTTGTCCTAACTCAAACAAATCCCACATGCGCCTATTAATTTGCTGAAACTTATCCGCTACGCTCTCATTATCGGGTATACCGTATTGCTCGCATATGTTAAGTATAGCGTCCCTCTCGGAATTCTTGAAATCGAGTATCGTATCATCGGCGTCTATTAGTAAAGTAAGTCTTTTCATAACAATATAATAGCATATACCCCATAATGTTTCAACAGAATACATTTATATTGATAATATTCATTTGATAAAGTTCGAGTTATTTGTTATTATAATTATACAAAACATATTTGGAGGATAATCTTATGAATTTTATTATCGGCGCAAATTTAGACTTCACAAGTCTTCTTACCAGCGTGGGCAACTGGCTTGTCACCGAAGGACTGAAAATAGTCATTGCTATCATAGTTTTTGCCATATACTGCGCTATCATTAAGGCTATTTGCAAAAGAATTGACAAAAAGATGCAAAAGAAAAACGTAGATTTGACTTTGAGAAAAATCTCCGTACCATGGCTAAAACGAATACTAATACTTCTCGGATTTGTATGCGTACTGACGTATCTTGGCATCGAAACTTCCGCTATCGCCGCGGCAATCACTTCGATAGGTCTTACAATAGGTCTTGCCCTACAAGGCTCGCTTTCCAACTTCGCCGGCGGTGTGATTATAGTCGTAATGCGCCCATATAAGATTGGCGATTTTATAGAGTGCAACGGACAAAGCGGTACCGTTGAGGACATCAAACTCTTCTACACTTATCTGCGTACGGGCGACAACAAAGTCGTAGTAATTCCCAACGGCGTAGCAGGTAATTCTGTCGTCACCAACTTCAATATCAACGGCACTAGAAGAAACGATCTCTTTTTCTCGATATCCTATGATTGCGACTTCGAAAAAGCTAAAAATTTGATAAAAGAATGTATGGACAAAAACGAACAAATTTTGCAAGACCCTGCTCCGCTTATCAATATCAGCGAACACGGCGATAACGCAATAGTTTTGCTTGCAAGATACTTCACCAAGTGCGAAAACTTCTGGTCCGCGCATTGGTATATGCTAGAAGCCGTTAAAAAGGCTTTTGATGAGAACGGCATCTCTATTCCGTACCCTCAACTCGACGTGCATATAAAAAATAATGACGAGTCCGAGGAAGAAATTGTAAAGGACGCAATTGAACAATCTATTAATCAAAAAAAGAAGAATAAATAAGCAAAACTTCTAAAAAATTATAATTTAAGCGATTTTATTAGATAAACGGCGGTAATTTGGAATAATACTGCCGTTTATTTTGATAAATTAGAATTATTTATTAAAAGGCGTGAAAGGCTATCAAGTGCTCGACTTGCTCGCTAAGCTCTTCAAGCGTTCCGTCATTGACTATTATAAAGTCTGCAACGCTCTCCATTTCGCTGTCTGAAAGCTGACTTGATATAATGGAAAATATATAATCTTCTTCAAGGTTATTGCGTATCTTTACTCGCTCTACTCTTTTGTCTAGCTTGCATTTGACATAGACGATTTCGTCAAAGTATTTTTTCATACTCAAGTCAAACGCCGACACTTCTATGTAGAGATTGCTTTTTTGTTCTTCGTATATTTTATGGACTTTATCGAATATAAGCGGATGCGCCAGTTCCCCCAGCTCCTTTAGCTTTGCTTTATCCGAAAACACTATTTGCGCCAACAGTTTTTTATCTATTACGCCGTCTTTTACTACTCCAAAGGCTTTGCTCACCCGCTCGATATAATCTTCTTGCGACACTATCTCTCTATATATAGCGTCGCAGTCGCAAGCGCGCTCGCCAAGCTCTTTTATACAATCTATAACACGGCTTTTTCCGCTACCGATTCCGCCTATTACGGCAATCTTCATTATTTTGCCTCCAACCAGTTTTTCCCGCAAGAACACTCGGCAATCAGCTTAACGGTAAAGTCGGGAGTGTTGTTTTGCATATTTTCCACCAAGAGCTTTTTTACTTGCTCTACTTCGTCGAGCGGACAGTCGATTATCAATTCGTCATGGACTTGCATAATTAGTTTCGCCTTGTATCCGCCCTCTTTTAACGCATTATAGACCTTGAGCATTGCAACCTTGATAATATCGCTTGCGCTACCCTGCAAAGGCATATTCATAGCCACTCTTTCTCCAAAACTGCGCAGATTGTAATTCGATGATTTAAGTTCGGGAATATCTCTACGTCTATTCATATACGTTGTGACATACCCTTGCTCCTTTGCAATTTCCACACATCTGTCCATATATTCTTTTACTTTAGAATAAGTTGAGAAATAACTATTTATAAACTCTCTGGCCTTATATACAGTTACGCCCAAGTCCTCTGAAAGCCCGTAGTCGCTAATACCGTATATAATACCGAAGTTGACAGCCTTTGCCTGTCTTCTCATCTCGTCAGTTACCATTTCAAAGGGTACGCCGAACACCTTACCAGCCGTCGTGCGGTGTATATCCACTCCGTTGTTGAATGCTTCAATCATAGATTCGTCACCGCTAAACTCTGCCATAAGTCTAAGTTCGATTTGAGAATAGTCGGCGCACACCAAAGTATTGCCCTCGCTTGCAACGAACATCTTGCGTATCAACTTGCCGTCGCTCTTACGAATAGGTATATTTTGCAAGTTAGGCTCAGTAGACGAAAGTCTGCCCGTAGCCGTAACCGTCTGTTTGAATACCGTGTGTATCTTTTGTTTGCTGTCGATAAGCGGTAACATTCCGTCAAGATACGTCGATTTGAGTTTGGATAATTCGCGTTGACGCAAAATAAGCGGTACTATAGGGTGCTGATTCTTGATTGAATTGAGTACGTCTACGTTGGTAGAATATCCCGTCTTATTCTTTTTGCCTGTTTTTAAGCCCAGTTCGTCAAATAGTACGCTTGCCAACTGCTTTGTGGAATTGACGTTGAACGGCTTGCCAGCAAGTTCCATAATCTCTTTCAAAATACTGTCAAGTTCTTGCGAAAACTTCTTGTTAAGCTCGCCAAGCATGTTGACGTCAACCTTAAAGCCCTGCTCTTCCATATCGAAAAGAACCTGTACCAAAGGCAACTCTACTTCCTTATACAGTTTAACAAGATTTCTATCCTCTAACTCTTTATCCAATATACTGTCAATATAATATATAAGCGCCGATTCTTCGCCGTCGGGAAGATTGTAAGCGTTGAAAAGTTCTTGCTCCGACTTATAGTTGCGATTGGCGTCTACAAGGTACGCCTTGAGCAATACATCGCTCTCAACACCATTTAGCGTTACGCCGTCACTTGCAAGCACGCGCATATTATTCTTAAGGTCGTAACATATCTTGGTTATCTTATCGCTCTCGAAAACGCCCTTCATCGCGTCAATAAATTCGCTGTAATTAATGCCGTCGCCCAAAAGATTGTCGGATATAATGATATTGTAGCACTCTTCGTCCGTTGACAAGGTTACTCGTCTTGACAGCGAGAATGCAAATTTTCCTTGCAAAATCAAATGAGATATGACGTCGCCAAGTCCCTGCAGGTCGTCTATATTCACAGCCTTAGGTATAAAAATGTCTTGATTTATATTTTGCGTATCACCGCCGTCTTCGCCGTCAAAATTCATTCTCTCCGCTATTTTGGTAAGTTCTAAGGACTTAAGCAGTCTTTTAACTTCTTTCGAGAATACGGGAACGAACTTTGCATTGTCAATATTGTCAAACTCTACGGGCGAATTAACGTTGATAGTGGCAAGGTCATACGAAAGATACGCCATATCCTTATTAGCAATGAGTTTTTCTTTCAACTTACCCTTTATCTCGTCTACGTGAGCGTAAACTCCGTCCAAAGTGCTATACTTTGCAAGCAAATCTCTTGCGGTCTTTTCGCCTACGCCCGCTACGCCCGGAATGTTGTCGGAAGAATCTCCCATTAGCGATTTGAGGTCTATTATCTGCGACGGAACAAGTCCCTCGCTCGCTAGCATAGCTTCGTCGTAATAGGCTATCTCTGTAATTCCTTTTTTAGTAAGCAGTACGGTAGTCGTATCGTCAATGAGTTGCAAAGAGTCTTTATCTCCCGTAACAACAAAGGTTTCGACAGCAAATCTCTTCGCTAAAGTGCCTATTATATCGTCTGCTTCGTATCCGTCCATTTCAATAATGGGAATATTCATAGCCGTAAGTATCTCTTTGAGCGGAGCAAGCTGACTTGCAAGTTCAGTCGGCATTGGCTTACGCGTAGCTTTATATCCCTCATACATTGCCTTACGGAAAGTAGGCGCCTTTCTATCAAACGTGGCGATTATATGCGTGGGATTATAGGTAGATACAATCTTCATAAGCATATTCATATACCCAAAAATTGCCCCGGTAAACTGTCCTGAATGCGTAGACAAATTGGGCAAAGCATAATAAGCCCTGTTTATCAAAGAATTGGAATCCAAAAGTATTAGTCTATCCATATATACCTCATATATTAATTATACCTTATCTAACGGATAAATTCAATTTCTTTTCATTTAATTTTTAGCCGAAATTTGTCATTGAAAGAAATCTTCTAAAAATTTTTATATTTTTGCACAATATGACAAAAGATTTTGCAAATTTTCGAAATTATATAGCTTAAAACGCGAATTTTTATAATAATTTGGGAATTTTTTATGGACAAAATAGCATATAATATTGTAAAAATAGATAATAAAACTTCTAAAAATTTCGCATCGGATAATACCCCGATAATTTGGGTCAGTAATATAAGTGCAAAATCTTTGCGAGTATGATATAATATTTACAATATGGATATGGTTCAATCGATACTGTTTTTATTCGGCGGTTTAGGTACCTTCCTAATCGGTCTTAAGATGATGGGCGACAATCTGCAAAACATCGCAGGCGACCGTCTTAAAATGCTTTTTAATAAAGTCAGTAACAATAAATTCATGGGTATAGCAACCGGCGCAGGAATTACTGCGGTAATACAGTCGTCGTCGGCTACTACCGTCATGGTCGTCGGTTTTGTTAACGCCGGTTTGATGACTCTTAAACAAGCGACAAGCATAATTATGGGCGCCAATATAGGTACGACTATTACAGCGCAAATTACCGCCTTGCAAAGTTTGCCTATTACCCCGTTTTTAACTGCGATGGCATGCGTTGGCGCATTTATGGCGATGTTTGGCAAAAACAAATTAGCAAAAGTCGGCATGCTTATCAGCGGTATCGGCGTGATATTCGTAGGTATGAGATTTATGAGCACCTCCATGGACAGTATCAGTAGCAGTCAGACCGTAATAAACTTGCTCGCGTCCGCAACCAATCCGTTTTTGCTTATGCTCATAGGTATGGTGTTCACCGCAATCTTCCAATCTTCGGCGGCGACTACCTCGATTTTGATTACACTCTGCTCGGTATCGGTAGACGGCGGAGGTCAACTTATGACCTTGCAAAGCGCAATATTCGTAACGCTTGGTATCAATATCGGTACTTGCGTAACGGCTATGCTTGCCTCGATAGGCGCTAATACCAACGCAAAGAGAGCCTCGGTAATACATTTACTTTTCAACGTTTTCGGTACGGCTATTTTCTTGATTCTCATATTCGTTGCGCCTCTAATCAGCAAAAAGCTTGCTATGGACTACTGGCTTGCCAAAGCCTTCCCCAACGTCGTAAGCACGCAAATTGCAATGTTCCATACGATATTTAATATCATTTCCACTTTGGTATTACTGCCCTTTACCGGAGGGCTTACTAAATTGGCTACGCTTATCGTACGCGAAAAGAAAAAATCCGAGGACGAAAGCATTGAGGACAACTATAAGTTTGCTTTTATCGACGAAAGAATACTCAAGACTCCGTCGATTGCGCTTATGATGCTTCGCAAAGAAGTGGTGGCTATGGCGCGCCTATCAAAAGAAAATTTTGATATCGCTTTTGATTGTATAACTCATCTTAATTTTGATAAGCAAAAAGAATTTGAAGACAGAGAAAAAAAGATAGACTTCCTCAACAAAAAACTAACGAAATACGCCGTAAAAATCTCTACTAAAGATATATCATATAAGGAAGAAAAAGAAATCGCGTCTTTCTATCACGCAATATCCGATATAGAGAGAGTCGGCGACTATGCGGAGAACATTTGCGAATCTGCGCAAGAACTCGTAGATTACAAACTTAACTTCTCTAGCAAAGCTATTGAAGAATTGAAGATGATGAAGAGCGCCGTAGACAAATTGTATGAGAACGTAATTTCCGCATTTGAAGCAAAGAGCCTTGCGCTTAAAGAAGAAGTAGACGGCTATGAAGACTTAGTTGATACATACAATGAGGACCTTTCTAAAAACCATATTGCAAGACTGCATAATAATGAATGCTCTTCCGAAAGTGGCGGTATATTCCTCTCGATAGTCAGCAATATGGAGAGAATTGCAGACCACTTCCGCAACGTATTTAAGAGCATGGACACGTACGTTTCTCCCATAAAAATCAAAGCTAACGTCAAGGACAATACTAGCGCAAACAATCAACCGCTGGCAGAAATCGACGAAAACGCAACTTCAGACAGTAGCCAAAACGACAGCGCAGTAAGTAAAGTAAGCGAAAATAAATAAGTTTGACTCAAAAAAGGCTGTTTATATAACAGCCTTTTTATTTATCCTTATTATTTATTAGCAAATTCTGCTTTAATCCTCTCCCCTATGACAGGATACCGTCAAAAGTTTCATCAAATATATCGCACAACTTTGCCAACAATTCAAAACTCGGCTCGCAAACGTTTTTTTCCCAAGCGCTTATTGTTCTCTGGTCAACTTTCAGCAAATACGCAAGTTGTTTTTGCGTCATACCGGCAGAACTTCTCAAATTCTTCAAATTTTCTGCAAAGTGTACTTCTTTCATACTTAAAAGTTTACCAAAAACAATGGTATTTATGTTGACATACCAAAATTTTTGGTGTACAATGTAAAAAACTAAGGAGAACCATTATGACACAAGAACCTGAATACATTGCCAGAAAAAGCGCTTGGAAAGCAGTTACGCTTTTCCGCGTGCTATTCTTTTGGTTGATAATACCGCTTATTATTATGATAGTTGATATAGTTAAACTTAAAAATCAAAAAATAGAGTTTTACGAGAATTATATTGTTGAGAAAAGCGGAGTTATAGCAAAACACGAAAGAAAATCGACTTTTAGAGGAATTATATCAGTATCCATAAATCAATCAATTCACGGTCGAATGTTTGACTACGGCGACATATCAGTTGACGTAATAGGAAAATGGGATATTAATACCACAGGCATAGCAGACCCCAAACACTTAAAAAAATATCTTGACAGTAGAATGATTAACCCGGCGCACAGTCAGACGACAGCAGTATTCTATGCTTAGAATTGATAAGTAATAAAAACTAAAAAGGTATGTATCTCGATACATACCTTTTTTATTTAATACGTAAAACTTCTATACGACAAAATGACGTCTTACAAATTATGTTTTTCTTACTTTTCCTCGAAGCCTATATCAAGCACTGCTTCTTTATACTTCTTGGTTGGGTCTACGACGTGCTGTTGGTCTCTGTAGTACTTCTTGCCTTTGTAGTGGTAATAGTCAACCATATCGTGCGCCTGTGAAAGCACTGCGCTGAAACTCCATACTATGAAAATGCCAAAGCCCAGCGTGCAAATCCCCACCAGTATACCCAATATGAATGTCGAAAGATTAAGCACGAAATATACTCCAAGTTGGTCCTTAAATCGCTCGCCTGCCTTTTTGAAATTAACTGCCAAGCTCTCTTTTACCGTCAAATCCGATACGATATACGCCGGCATCCAGCCAGCAAATAACGCTCTTTGCATAGAAATCAACAATAACGCAGTAATATATGCCACTAATATACCAAGGTAATTATTTAGCGCGCCAACCAAAAAGCCCAGCCCCAAACTCAATCCTACAACGACAATCATACTGATTATAAACATACCTACGTACGCCAATGAAAATTTCATCGATTTCTTTATGTTGGCAATCATATTTGACAAAAAGCCGTACTCGCTGTCTGACGACATAAATGCGTGCAACGTGTCAGTAACGGTATAAAGACAAATATGATAAAATACGCTAAAAAGTAATGCGATTATAATTATAGCAATTATGCCACCCCAAATCGAGCCGACATGGTTCTTGGTAATAACGCCGATATCTTTGACAGTATCTACCAATGCTTGATAATGCGTATTCTCACCTGCTTGCTGGATACCGTCTCCACTGATAAAAATCGACTTGACGTAATCCTTGATTACCTTGCCTACACCAAGTCCTTTTAAGTCATTTACGTACCCGCTAAGAGTAGGAGCTAAAATAGCGTAACCTATTATTCCAAAGAGGAGCATAGCTATCAAAAGTACTAGTATGACTTGATACACCAAAGAGAACTTGGACGTAGTTATACTAAAAGCGTCTTTTATTATCATAGTTTAAGGTCCTCCCTTTCTAATTCTTCTACGTCAAAGTATACGACGTAAACCAAAACGCCTATATAAGACGCAATAATCCAATAGAACAAAAATGAGAACAGCGCCATTAGATAATTTGCGCCCTTGAATGGGAAAAGTATCAATGCAATCATAGGCACGCTCATCAAAATTATTATCCATAATATAGAGCCGAAAACTTTGAATGTCCTTGCGCTGAGAGAATATACGGAATGTCCAAAGGCCTTGAAAAGTCCATAACCCTTCATAGTCATATTAGGTACGGTCAAAAGAGATGCCGATAAAATTAACAGCTCGACCAGTATGAATATAAACGCAAGTATCAAGCACATAGGCAAAGCGTTTTTGAACAACTTTATCGTCGTATATAAAAATGTTGAGAGCAATATCGCAAGTACTTCTAATGATACAAATAGCAAAAGTAGATACTTAAGTACAGGAAGAAAATTATCGTTGAGGTGTGAGCCTAACATACTCCACTTCCCCCTATTGTCAAGCCCGTAACGCATTTTTTGACGAATTGAACCAGACAACAGCGACAAAAAGATTATAGCTATCACTAATGTAATTATAATTGCGACAAATCTCCCAACGCCGGTATATCCGTTGATTTTACCATAGATATCAAGAAAAGAATTATACGCACCTTGCTTCTTGCCTATACTGACGATAATCTCCGCTATACTCAACGGATTTAACAATATGCCAATCAAAAGCGCAGGCAAGAACATGATGCCCATACTCTTCAAAAAGTTATGTCTAATATAGCTTAATGTCATATTTGAATATCTCATAGGCTCTCCTTTCTCTATATTTTCCAGACTGTTTACTTATACCTTATCCGCAAAGTTTTGACGTACGTAATCAATTACGTCGTAAGGAGTCTTCGCTCGGAAAATCACATTTTTATTATGGATATTTTCATAGTCGCCAAAACCCCAAAGACATAAAATGCAGTCCATTCCAACCTCTTCTGCGCCCTCAACGTCGTATATTGTATCGCCGACCATAACGCAATCTTTTGCCGATACACCCAAATTATCCAACGCGTATTGTAGCACTTGAGCTTTAGTTTCCCTCTCATTGTAGACAAGCCCCGATACAAAATCTATATCGTCTTTTACGCCGAAATACTCAAGCAAATGCACGGCTTCTTCGTGTTTTTTGCACGTCGCAACGCCTGTATTGACGCCTTTCATATCGTGACACTTCGATAGCATTTCCGCCACGCCATCGTATAGTTTGCTCATATAAATAGCTTTTTCGCCGACATATAGTTTGCGAAAATATTGCACGGCTTCGTAAGCTACATCCTTGCCGATATACTTGATAAAAGTTTCCGACAAAGGCGGTCCTATGAACTTGGAGTAATTACTCTCATCCATATCTACGCCGTATTTATCAAATGTCTTTTTGAGTATACGCGCGCAACCTTCGTACGTGTTGCTTATCGTTCCGTCAAAATCAAAAAATACGTATTTCATATATTTTGTTTTCTCTTTTATTTATTCTTATTATATGTATTCAGCTATTCTTGAGGTTATCGATTTCTTGTTGGAGCTTTCGAGCTTTTTCCTGATTGTTAGCTAGCTTCTCTTTTTCTTTGTCGATAAGAGCTTTGGGAGCTTTAGCGACGAAGCCTTGGTTGGAGAGCATCTTTTGACTTCTCTCAACTTCTTTTTGTGTATACTCAAGTTCTCCGCTCAATCTTGCGATTTCCTTTTGAGCGTCTACCAAGTCGCCAAGCGGTACGGCAATCTCGCCAAAGTCGCCAAATAGCGAAACTATTTTTTCGCTGATAGAATTTTTATTCTCCAAAAATTCTGCGTTTTCCACACCCGCCAATTTGTAGATATAACTTATGTCCTTGGGATTGACAGCGCTCGCAATAAAGTAAGCCTTAATTTTCTTTGACGGCGCTACGCCCTTTTCTGCTTTCATATTACGTATAGACTTGACAGCCTCCATAGCCCTTGCGAACTCTGCGCTCTCTTTTGCGTAATTGTACTTCTTATTGATTGTAGGCCATTCGGATATCACTATACTATCCTTTGCCGTCGGCAAGTTCTTGTATATCTCTTCGGTAATAAACGGTACAAATGGATGCATAAGTTTGAGAATATTCTCGAGTACGTATACAAGTACGGACAAAGTATTTACTTTTTTGTCTTTACTGTCGCCGTATAAAGCTACCTTGGCAAGCTCTATATACCAATCGCAGAATTCCGTCCATACAAAGTCGTAGAGCTTAGCGCTTGCGTTGCCCAGTTCGTATTTTTCAAGATTAGCGGTTACCTCTTTGATAGCCTTGTTTAGGCGCGAAAGTATCCATTTGTCGGCATTGGTAAGCCTAAACGTTCCCATTTCCTTGACGCGTACGTCTTTGAGATTGAGAAGCGTAAAGCGCGACGCATTCCACAACTTGTTCATAAAGTTGCGAGAAAACTCGGTCTTTTGGTCTGTATATCTCGTATCGTTACCAGGCGCTAAGCCCTGAACTAGCGAGAATCTCAAACTGTCAGCTCCGTAATTGTCGATAATCTCAAGCGGGTCAATACCGTTGCCAAGCGACTTGCTCATCTTTCTACCTTGGCTGTCGCGGACAATACCGTGAATAAGAACTTCGGGGAAAGGTATTTCGCCCATATGCTCCAATCCGGAGAATATCATTCTAGCCACCCAGAAGAAGATTATATCGTACGCCGTGACTAGCAAACTATTAGGATAGAAATACTTGAGATCAGCTGTCTTTTCGGGATAGCCTAAAGTCGAGAATGGCCATAATGCGCTTGAGAACCACGTATCCAATACGTCTTCGTCTTGACGGATATGCTTACCACCGCACTTAGGACATACCGCAATCGGCGCCTTGGACACCGTCATTTCTGAGCAGTCGTCGCAATAGTACGCAGGTATTCTATGTCCCCACCAAAGTTGTCTGGAAATGCACCAGTCCTTAATATTTTCCATCCAATTAAAATAAATCTTGCTGAATCTAGATGGAATAAATTCAACTTTCTTTTTTCTAACGACGTCGATTGCAGGCTTTGCAAGCGGAGTCATTTTGACAAACCATTGCTTGCTTACAATGGGTTCTACCGTAGCGTGACAACGATAGCACTCGCCTACGTTGTGCTTGTAGTCCTCTATCTTAACCATGTAACCTTGCGATTGCAAATCCTCACAGATACGCTTGCGCGCTTCTACTCTGTCAAGTCCTTTGTATGCTCCGGCGAACTCGTTCATAGAGCCGTCGTCGTTCATGATTCTAATTACTTCGAGATTATGTCTTAAGCCTACTTCAAAGTCATTTGGGTCATGAGCAGGCGTAATCTTGACTGCTCCGCTACCAAAGTCCTTTTCTACGTACTCATCGGCAACTATAGGTATTTGCTTGTTGACAAGCGGAAGAATCAGCATTTTGCCTATCATATCGGCATATCTCTCGTCCTTAGGATTGACGGCAACTGCCGTATCGCCAAGCATTGTTTCGGGACGTGTAGTAGCGACTATAATCTCTCCGCTTCCGTCGGCAAGCGGATATCTTATATGCCAAAGATGAGAATCTTGCTCGGAGTATTCGACTTCTGCGTCGCTGAGCGCCGTCTTACAGCACGGACACCAGTTGATAATTCTATCGCCCTTGTAGATAAGTCCTTTGTTGTAAAGATTGACGAATACCTCATTGACCGCCTTAGAACATTTCTCGTCCATAGTAAAAGTTTCTCTCGACCAGTCGCAAGAAGCTCCGAGTTTCTTGAGCTGTTCTACTATTCTACCGCCGTACTGCTCTTTCCATGCCCAAGCTCTTTTCAGAAAGCCTTCTCTGCCTACGTCTTGCTTGGTCAAGCCTTCTTCCTTTTTCATCTTCTCGACAATCTTGACTTCCGTCGCTATAGATGCGTGATCTGTACCGGGGAGCCAAAGCGTGCTGAAGCCCTGCATTCTCTTAAATCTTATTATTACGTCTTGAATAGTATCGTTGAGCGCGTGTCCAATATGAAGTTGACCAGTGATATTCGGTGGCGGTATAACGATAGTGAACGGTTCTTTCTTGCTGTCCACTTTGGCTTCGAAGTAGCCCTTGTCTACCCACTCCTTATACAACTTGTTCTCAAACGATTTCGGATCGTAAGTCTTTGACATTTCCATAACTCTTTTCCTTATATATTTAACTGTTATTATTTCCCAACTGAATGCAATTATTTCCAACTCATTGTGACGATTGCCACCAACATACCTATAAACACCACACCCATGGACAAAAACTTAATACCCGTATAAAGCATGTCCGTGTTAGGTTCTATACCTTTCTCCTTGCGCTTGTTGCCGATAGCGTTGGCAATGGTCCTTGAACAAAAACTAAACACAAGTCCCACCACCATAACGCATATGCCTACTATGACGGAAGGTTGTGTAAATCTTTCCCAGTGAAAAGTAAATGCCGATAGTAAATTAATTAATTGCATTTTTCTCCTTATTTTTCGTCAGCGCTGTTTGTATTTTCTTGAATATTCTCTTTTTCGCCTCTATCTTCGACTGTCGGCAATGGATTGCCGTATCTGTCTAGAGTTTCAAGAATACCGCTTGCTCTCACTTCTTTAAGTTTGCGCTCATATATTATCGTGTATATAGTCGCCGCGATTATCGCAAGTACGCTTCCGATGACCAAAAGCGCAAAATCTACCCAATAGATAATCTGATGTTTTTTTGTGAAGAAAGACAGAAGTATGCCTGCGAAATATATAAACGCGCCTGCCTTGCCCACTTTGTTTGACTTCTGCTCCACCTGTCTTTTGCTTGCGCGCATCCAGTACTTGGACGTCACGCCCATATAGACTTCTTTTACTATGATAATAATTGCAAATGCCCAATGTATATTAGCGCAAATGCAAAGCATAAGCATTGCTACGCATTGCAAAACCTTGTCGGCAATCGGGTCAAGCACCTTACCTATGTCGGAGATTTGATTAAAGTGTCTTGCAATATAACCGTCGCAAATATCGGTAATCTCGGCAAATAAGAATACGCCGAAACTAGCCCACATATATAAGTCGGTAAAGTCGTGCAAGTAGTACTCAATCATGAGCCACATAAAAATAGGTATACAAATAAGTCTTATATACGTCAAAATATTTGGAATGGTAAATAAATCTTCCTTTTTGAACTCCATAATAACCTCACAAAAAGTATTTTGCAATTTATTATAGCACAAGAAAAATGCAATTTGCAATACTATGCAACTAATTTGAAAAATTTAAGACTTTTACACCCCTTTCGATGCTTCGCGTCACTTTCCGCTCAAGGGGTGTAAATACAAGAGCGAGGTCGCCCTCGCTCTTAGTGGTATTGTGATAACTTTGTGAAATGTCATTTCGACTGCAGTGGAGAAATCTCTTCCGCTTATTTCTTCATACTTCTCTGTTCTCTAAGCAAATCTCGGTACCTCTCGATTTGGTCATATCTCAAGTCTACCATTTTCTTCGCTGTTTCAAAGGCTTGCGCGTCTGATACCAAAACTTCCGTTTCTTTGACTTTGACCTTGGTTCCGTCGCCCGTCGCATCACGGCGCAAGTCTTTCATGTACTCGTCTTCCATTTTAAGCAATGCTACCGTAGTGTCTTTCTTTATCGTCAACTTAAGTAGCGGATTGGTAGTCGTCTGTCCGTAGACTACGAAGTACGTTGATTTCCTTTCCTTGCACTTATACTTGTCGAGAACGTACTGCTTGAGTCCGTCAAAGTACTTCTTTTGCTCTTTTGTAAGGAGCGCATACGCTTCGTCAAGAGTAAGTCTTGGAGCAATTTCCTTTTTAGGTTTCGGCTCGGCTTTTACAGGCACTTCTACTTTGACTTCTTTTACAACTTCTTTCTCAACTATCTTCTCTACCTCTACAGGTACTTCTTTGACTATTTCAACAGGTACCTCTACGATTTTCTCTACCGGCACTTCCTTAACCACTTCTTTCTCAACTACTTTCTCTACTTCTATCGGTACCTCAACAACCTTTTCCACTACCTTTTCGACAGGGACTTCTTTCTCGATTACTTGAGGCGCAACAGGTTGAGATATTTCGAGAATTTTCTCCATAAGACGTTCTTGATTTCTCATCATCTGCATTATTGCTTCATCATTAACGCTACTAGACGCAATTTCTCGCTCTACTACTCTCTCTGAGTTCTGCTTGGTGAGTTCCTTGAGTAGCTGTCTCATCTCTTCCTCGTTCTTTTGCGACTTCTCCATCAACTTCTCGTTCTGGTCGATAAGCTTCTGCACGAGTTCATCGTTAGCCGAGGCTTGAGCGGGTAGCATTTGCTGTACTCCCGGAAGCATTGCCGTAACCGTCTCGGAGACTATTCCGCGGATATCTGCCGGACCTATGCCCGTCTGCATATTGGCATAGCCCCCCACAGGCATTCCCTGTCCGTCAGCGCCCGCCATTGCTTGATTCATTCCTCCCGCTCCGCCGAACAATTTCATAAACATCATCTTCATATCTTCGTCGCGCTTTCTTGCTTCTTCCTCTTTACGATTATATTCTTCCTGTCGTTTTTGCTCGGCAAAGTCGTTCTTATTGCGATTGTACTCTTCGAGACGTTCCTCGTAATCCTCTTCTGCGACGTTGCGTTTCTTCTTGCACACTAGCATTATTATCAAGCTTACTACCGCCAATGCCATAAACGTACAAGCTATTCCCGTCCACGCCGTAAACGACATTCCTAAGAATACGCCTGCGTATATTGTATCAAATTTCTCGGCTTTCTTGTTGAACTTCTTGCGTTCTCCGTTGTACTTGGAGGCTTTAGATAGGAATACTATTATCAATATAATAGATATTATACTTGCTATGATTTGCCATATCGGGTACTTCCTAAAGTACTCGAGTATATCGCCTAACGAGCCCGCTCCGTCCTTGTCATCGCCATTGTTATTCTTGTTGGTTTCGTCCTCGTCGGGAGCGTAGCCGTTCTCGTCCGTTATCTTGAACTTACACGTACCACCCGAGCGTATGAAATACTCGTCCGCTACGCTGTCCTT
>JAIDUT010000096.1 GCA_029060065.1 Clostridia bacterium
GAACCCTCGGAACGGTTTCCCGTTCACACGATTTCCAATCGTGCGCCTTCGACCACTCAGCCAACTCTCTATAAAAAATATTAAGGTACTGTGATAATATCATAATTTTTTATCTTTGGCAAGCAATTTGTAGTTAAAATGGTTAAAATTAAAATATGGGCTGATATTTTTTCTGTAAGCGGGGAATTCTCGGCAATATAAGTTAGGAATGAAGGCGGATTATGCGATTAATTTGCAGGAAAATATAGAAAATTTATATAATTTTGCAAAAAATTTATACTAAAAATAAAACATTATACAATTTATGATTGCATAATTGAGATTGGCAATGTTATACTATTCTTGAATTTTAATGATTTTAAGTCTATGGAGGGACTATGGAAGAGAATATCAACGGTGAGTTGACTTTTAGAAAGATTTGGCAACAAATTAAGAAAAGCGGAGTGAGAATTATAGTTTACGCTATAGTTGCGCTTATCGTTTGTGGCGGAATTTTGGGTATTTGCGACATATTCGTAAGCCAAAGTCAATACGAAACCAGTATTACTTACTACTATTCCGGAGCTGAACTTGGCGAGGGACCATGGGGCGGACAATTCGACGTTGTGGCAGATATTACGTCTGTAAGCAACGTATCTACGGCATTGGACAAGCTGGAATACAGCGACGAAGAGAAGGACGCTTTAGTAAAGTTAGTTATAAAGAACTTGAGCGTAGTCAGCGCGGTAGACGAGAAAGTAGAAGAAACAACAGGCGCTTTATTGAGCGGAACGTATAGTTATAAAATAGTACTAGCGCAAGATTCCGACATTGATAAGATTATCAAATCCAGAAACAGTTATAACAATATAGTAAGCGCAATTACTTCAAACCATATAGAAAACTTTAAGAATAAATATTCCTTTAGTACGACGCTGGGCAAACTTGCAGTAATGGGAAACTATAACGCTTTCCAAAATTACAGTATCATAAAGGGAAATATCAACGTGTTCTTAGAAGAGAGCAAAATGTGTGACGAGATAGCGTCCTCATTCGTATCGACTAGCCAGAAGATGTCATTTAGTATGTTGAAAAACCGTATAGAAAACGTCTTATTGCCTAAGTTGGAGGTATACAGCGATTTCGTAGCATCCAACGGCATTGACGCTAAGAATGAGAAAGATTACGTCAACAAAATGCTTGCTGATGCGACCAGCGAAGTGACGAGAAGAGAAAAAGACGTCGAAGAATGTCTTGAAGCTCTTTCGGCGCTCACTAACGGCACTGTCGGCTCTCCAAATACCGGTACGATAATAGTCAATCCGGCAGACCCCGAGACTTTGAACAAAGCTATAGAGGATCTTAATCTCGCCAAAGCCAAGAGAGATCTTGCCGAAGCTGAGAAGAATTTTTGGGCGAGATGCCAAAAAGATTACGAGAGCGCGCAAAGTTTTGCAGATAGAAGCGAAGCCGAGAAAACGACTCTTATTAATTCGGCAAACGCGCTTGTGAATGAAGTTGTCAGTGAGTATAATTCATTAGTTGACAGTTACAAACTTATGATTGAAGATTACAACAACGGTTATAACGTAACCTCTCTTGTAAGAATGACATCCGTTCCTACGCAAGCGACCAATTCTCCGATTACCTTAAAAGTTGGAGTGATAATCGAATTAATGGTATTGATTGTTTCGGTAATCGTGGCAATGCTTGTGACTAGCAAGAAAGGCGCAATGAAGATTCAGAGAAAGATGGAAGAGGAACAGGATCAAGACGTCGTTTATGAAAACGTTGAACCCCAAGGCTTGCCTTCACAAGGTTTGTCAGGCCCTGTAGACGAAGTTGAAGATACGGACCCAAATCAGACCGACCTATAAGCCATTTGCTAGCAAAAAGAACAAAATATACAAAATTTGACAAAACCCGACTGCAAGGTCGGGTTTTGTTATTGACAAACCGTTTGTAATTAGACTAAAATGATAATATGATAGAAGCGGAAATTTGCTCGATAAACAAAAGGGGACAAAAACTAGAGGACTTGCAAAAAAAAGTAGCGTACGTACTTTTTTCGGGAGTAATGCTAGTATTGTTGCAAGCGTTTTTTTGTTTAGCTTTGGTGGGTAAGGTTACCAATACCGTATCCAACAACTCGCATTTTATGCACTATTCTCAAATGTATTTCACGTTTTGTTCTATGCTTCTTACGGTATTTTTAGTTGCGTACTATATCGTTAAGATATACGTAGGCATAGAGCAAAGGAAACTAAACTTGGGCAAATTTATACAAGACAATCTGATACTTTTGCCATTTGTATTTATGCTTATATGGGCGCTTATATCAACGTATAAATCCCCGTATTTTGAAAAATCGCTTTACGGCGCGGGCTATATCAACGAGGGCTATTTTACCGTCTTGCAATACGCCGTAGTTTTTCTTTCGGCTTATGCGATACGCGACGAAATAAAGTGGTCAAAGGAAGCTATACTTTGGAGCTTTATCGTTATGGCCGGCGTAATCTGCATTATTTTTACGGGAATAGAAATTACAAATTATAAGATACCCACGTCGCTAAAGTCGGGCGTGTTTAACAACTCGAATCACTACGGTTACTTTTTGGCAATGTCGTCTACGGCAACTTTTGGCGCCTTGGTATATAGCAATAGAAAATGGCAAATGCTTTTGGCGCTGTTGCTTTTGCCTTTCAACGTCTTTCAACTTCTTGCCTGCAATACGCTTGGCGCAAACATAGCTTATATATGCGGAATAGCCTTTTTGATTTGTAGCGGATTGATTACCAAAAAGCTCGATTGGAAGAGGCTGTTGGTAGCGTGCGCGCTGTCGGGAGTCGTAAATTTCGTATTTGAAGTTTCCGGCAGAACCAATATGTGGTCGTCCTACGTTGAATTATTCAAAGACGTTAAGCGTATAATTTCGCCAAGCAGTGGCGGAGGAGATAGCAGTGGCGACAACAGTTCTGCGGGTACGGGACGTTTTGGACTTTGGAAGCGTACTATCGCCGTAATTAAACAGGTGCCTTGGTTTGGAAAAGGGCTGGACCTATATCACTCCAACAATATCTACGATACTTCGCTTGACGTGTCGCATAACGAATATATTACTATGGCAAGCAACATAGGCGTGCCAGGATTTGTGATGTATTTCGGCACGATGATATGGTGGTTCGTTAGAGCGATAAGAGCGAGAAAAATTCTCACGACTTGCGACTTAATCTTGCTTGCCACTACGTTTGCTTATCTCATTTCCGCAATTTTCGGCAATTCGTTTACTTATACCTATCCTTATCTTATGATTTTCTTGGCAATGAGTATGCAAAAACCGCAATTTAGGGAATATAAGTACAAAATATTACAAGAAAGTAATTCCCTTGAAAATTTATTGAAAATCTAATTGCAATTTGGCTAATATTATATTATAATTAAACTTGCTATTATATAACTAACTCGCAAAACAGGAGTTTAAGAATGAAAAAAATATCCATTATATTGATAATTTGCCTTGCGGTTTGTTTGGGGGCGCTAATTACGGGTTGTAATCCTTCTTTCGGACCTGTAGGAACTACTGAATTTAAGGACAGCCCCGTTGTCAACAACGGCGGTCTTGTCGTACAGCAGGGCGGTTACATTTATTACGTCAACGGTATGGATTCTACGTCCAATATTACTAAGCCTGATGACAATGCTTTCGGTAAGGCTTCCGTCAAGGGAAGCATTATGAAGAGCAGGATAGACGAAAAGGGAAATTTGAGCGAAACGGCAGTCGTAGTTCCCAAGATGTTCTATACGTCGGCTTCTAACGGCGGATTTTATATCTACGGAGAGTGGATTTATTATATGTCGCCAAATACCAAGACCGATAACAAATCCAACGTACTCAATACGCAATCCGTAGCTTTCCGTACTAAAATCGACGGAACCAAAACTCAAGAGATTGCCACAATCACGGCAAATTCCACGCAATATATATTTACTAAAAACGCGTTGATATATTTTGAGGACAGTACTTTGAAGAAGGTTGGTTATACCGACTCAAAGGTAAATAAAAAATCTGAGGACATCGTAACAGGCGTTGATTCCGCTTTGTTTACTGCAAAGTCCGACGTAATATTCTACGTTAAGTCAACAGGTGCAAGCAACCGTCTAAATAACAATATGTACGCTTACGTAAACGGCGAGATAAAAGAAATCACCAGCGATACGACGTACGACGAACCAGACGGCGAATCTAGCAACGTAAATAAGTTTAAGAAGCAATACACTTTTGCGCTCTTGTCTTACGATGCAGATTCAAAGACTCTTTTCTATACCAAGGTAGGCAACGACAACGACGCTAATAAAAAGACTTCGACGTACGCTTATACCTTTGACGAAAACTTTAATTTCGAGCCTGCAAAGGAAGTAAGATATTCAACATCTGCGCTTACGGCATCGTCAATATATTATCTTGGCGCTGACAAAGGTATACTTTATACCGCCGACGCTACGCTTCAAATATATAAGCCTATAAGCGAAACGGCAATTAAGGACGATACGCAGGATTACGTAACTATCAAAACAACGGGCTTGGAAATCGTAAAGATTGAGAACAACGATATATACTATATCTTGAGCAATACGCTTTATAAAATCAACGTTGAAGAAGCCGTAGAACAAAAGTTGAGTGAGGACGCTATATCAACTTCTTGGCTTACGCGTTCGGTAATAGGCGACTATCTTTACTATATCGACAATACCTATAACTATATGTTTAGAGTAGACCTCACCGCTTATAACTTCCAAGACCACAAAGAAGAATTCGCAAAAGGAGAAATAGTCAGCGGAACTCGCAAGGCTACGCTTACAAAGAACGACGATGACAAAATAGTTATCAAGTACGTTAGCGACGACGCGAACGAAGATGGCGTGAAGTATTATCAAATTCCAAAGTTTATGACTTCGGACGACGCGCAAAAGTACGCTGAAGCAATCTATGAAGACGAAGAAGATTAATAAGCAATTCTTATAGTAACAAAAAAGCAACGCCTTAGCGTTGCTTTTTTATTTGAAAATTATTGACAAATTTATTTGTTCAGTTCCAAACGTTGCGTTAAAGCGTTATCGTTACTTTATTGAGGTTTCTCGGAGTGTCAACGTTTAGACCTTTTGCAAGTCCTATATTGAGGGCTAAGAGGCTTACGGCAGTGCCGTAAAGCACGGGGGCTTCGAACATATCCGCTTCTGGCATTACGATATCGTTGTTTGCGCAAGCAAGTACTTCTGGGATATTGCTAAATGCGGTGAGGTTGGCGCCCAAGCCCTTTATTCTTTGTGCCATTGAAATAAATTCGCCGTCAAAGTTACCTTTTGGCGCAAGCATAATTACGTTGGCATTCTCATCGAGAAGCGAAAGAGGACCGTGCATAAAGTTGGCGGAAGAATAAGAACGGTTGAAGAGATAGCAACACTCTGTCAATTTCAAAGCGCATTCGTCGCCTGTTCCCAACATTGTACCGCGTGATAGAACAATAAAGTTATTGAGCGTATGTAAATTCTTAGCTACGCTTTCGATTGCGGGATTAAGATTGAGAATTTCTTGGATTCTGTCGGCTAAGTTGTTGTAGTCTGCATTGAAATCGCCTTTGAGAGCATTGGTTAGCATATACAGCGCAAAGAGTTCGCCGATATAGGTCTTTGTTGCGGCAACGCTCTTTTCTTCTTCTACGTCCATAAAGAGATGGAAATCGCACATCTTTGCAACGGGACTGTCTTGGTTGTTGGTGACGGCAATAGTCATAGCTCCGTTTTTGATAGCCTTTTCAGTTACGGCTACTGTATCTTTTGACATACCGCTCTGAGATATTACTACCATACACGTATTTTTCATATCTACATCGCTGTGGTAAACCGTAGTTAACGACGGATGATATTTACCTACGGGAATACCTGTGATAAGCGGGCATACGAATGAGAATACCGTAGAAGCATTGTCGGAAGTACCTCTTGCCATTGTTACGATATTGGTAATGCCTTTGTCCTTGAACGCCTTATAAATTTCCGGCAAGACGGGCTTGCAGGCTTTTATTGTGCGCTTCATCATAGAAGGCTCGCTGAAAATTTCTTGTTGCATTAACGTGGTCATTATTCACCTCTCAACTTTTTGTATTTATATTCAAATTATATTTATTATAACATACTTTGGCTACTTAATCAATATATACGTTTTTATTATACGTAATTAAAATTTAATTGTTGCAGTGTTAGTGCAACAAAGAATATACGAATTGTTCTGCCATACGTCCTGATTTAATGCCGTTGCGAATTGCCCAAGTAAGCGCTTTTTTGTCAAGCTGGACTTCATCCATTTCGATACCGTATCTCTGCGCAAGTTGGTGAACAATATTGAGAAATTCCTGTTGGTCGGGCGAGGGATAGTATATCGACAGACCAAAGCGAGCTACCAGAGAAAGTTTCTCGTTCTTGGTATCGGACTTGTGGAGTTCGTCCATAGGGTCTATATCGCTGTTGTCGCTGTAATGCTCTTTGATCAAGTGTCTGCGATTGGACGTAGCGTAGATAAGGACATTGTCGGGTTTGACTTCAAGACCGCCGTCGATAATTGCCTTAAAATACTTGTATTCTACCTCAAAATCGTCGAAAGAAAGGTCGTCGAGATAGAGTATATATTTGTAATTGCGACTGGCGATTTTGCTTATAAGGTCGCTTATGTGCATAAATTGGTGTTTATACAACTCGATTACTCTCAACCCTTGCTCATAGAACTCATTTATAAGGGCTTTTATCGTAGAAGATTTACCCGTACCCATATCTCCGTAAAGTAAGACGTTGTTGGCTTTTTTACCGTCAAGGAAAGCCTTGGTATTTTGTAAGACGCGTTGTTTCTGCAAGTCGTATCCGACAAGGTCATTGAGGCGCTTGGCGTCCATGCAGGTGATAGGTAAAAGTTTGGCGCGATTATTCTCATCGACGACTCTGAAGGCTTTGTTTAGTCCCAATTCTCCTACTCCGTAAATACGGTAAAATTCTTTTACAGTATCTAAAAAGGCTTGCGTAGTCTTGCTCTTTGATAAATCTAAAGCAAACTTTTCAATTTGTCCGGCGTACGGCAAAGGGGATTTTGCAAGCGTACTTTTGAAATTCTTTATTAATCCAGCGTCGTTTTCCGCCGTAGGCAAAGCAGACGGGGATAGATTAAAAATCTCCATTAGTTTGCGACAGTCTTCATATGCGAAGTTTAGCAGAGTTCCGCTTACGCTGTCTTTGCGTTCGCACGCCAAAGAAAACGCGTTTTCATTCTCTGCGATAAAGTACGCGATATAGTATTGCCAACAGTTGCCATTCACGCCGTGTTTGTCGGCAAAAGATATAAGTTTGCCTATTAGGTCATAGGCATTAAGATTGTTTTGCGGATACTGAGAAAAAGCCTCTAAAAGAGAGCCTTTAATATCGTATAGTCTTAAGTGTTTTACCAATCGTTCCATAGTAACTTAGATTATATACCTAAAGCGCGTCGATATGCAAGATATTTGCCAAATTTTGTGTGTTGTTTAATGGAAATTATAATGGTAAAATGAAGGTACAGTAAGAGATTGCCCGACACGCGTTTGTCTGGCAGGAGGAGTTTATGATAAAGAAAATAACTAAATTGACAATGGTGATGCTCCTAATAGGAACGGTATTGGCGTTTAGCGTAATAGCTTGTCAAAGCCCGTCTGCGGATACGAATAATAAGTACGGTAATTGGGAAGTCGATTGGAACGGCTATAATCCCAAACCGCCGGAGAGCGATACTCCTAGCGTGGGCGGAGGAGAGCCGGAGGAAGAACCGCCTACCGAGGATACCCCTACGGTTACTTATACGGCTATGATAAAGAGCAATACCGACGCTCTCAACGTACGTTCTACGCCGTCTACGAGCGGACAAGTTCTCGGTACCTTGGATAAAGGCGACATGGTGAGATACGAAGGCGAGAAAAACGGCTGGTATAAGACGGTATATAAAGAGCGAACGGCGTACATCTATGCGAACTACGCAAGCGTAACTTATATGCGACAGGCTTCGGATAAAGTGGAAAACGTAATCGCTGTGGGCGAAGAACTATTGGGTTATCCATACGTATGGGGAAGTCAACGCTACCATTGGGGCAACGGCGTAATAAATACCGCCTTCATTCCCGGACAATTCGACTGCTCGGCGCTAATGCAGTACATATTCTTCAAAGGCGCAGGAGTGGTTATGGATCTCAATACCCGTACGCAAGTCTTGCAAGGCGAAACTGTAGAGCGTTCTGACTTGCAAAGAGGCGACGTAATGTTCTTTACCAATGAGAGCAGAGTAAATAACACAGGCGTGGAAAGAGTGGGACACGTGGCGTTGTATTTGGGAAATAATTACATACTTCACACTGCTTCCGACCATGCCGTAATAGAAGAGATTAGCGCAAAGAGATGGAGTTACTACATAGTAGCGAAGCGTTTTGTGTAGTGCGAGCAACACAGTAATTAAGTTTCTCTCGGTATAAAATAAATTGCCATAATAATAATCGGCGTAGCGACCTCCAAATATTTGCTAACGCTACCGAGAGTTATCCTCCTTGTATAAGGCTATCGACTTATGGGTAGGCTTGATACGGGGAGGATTTTTTCTAAAATCGACGGTATATTACAATTTGATTTGGCTTATAAAAATAGTTATTGCGTATTACAAATACTCGTGGTATAATATTTATTATGAAGTTCCTAATTATTGACGACAACAATAGAACTAACCAAAGTCTTGTCGAAATACTCGGCGAGCTTGGAAGTTGCGACAGCGCTTACGACGGCATTAAAGGTCTTTATATGGCGGAGGCCAAGGCGTACGACCTCGTTGTCATGGAATTGATATTGCCAAAGATGAGCGGATCGGAAGTGCTCAAGGAGTTAAGATTGAGGACTAATTGTCCTATTTTGATAGTTTCGGCGCTGGATTCCGTAGAAAAAAAGGTCGAGGCTTTGAAATTGGGCGCAGACGATTATATCTGCAAGCCTTTCAATAATGAAGAACTGTCGGCAAGGGCAGAGGCGTTACTTCGTCGCTATAACAACAATTTCTACAGCAAGTACGTCAACAATGATATAGAACTCGATTACAAAAGCAAAATGCTTAAAATCAAGGGGCAGTACGTCAAGCTCCCCGGCAAGACTTACGACGTTTTGGAATGTCTGATACGCAGTCGTAATACTATTGTGTCCAAAGACCAAATTTACTTCAAAATCTGGGGACTGGACAGCGAAACAGTAATTACAGTCGTAGAAGTCTATATGTCGAAGTTGAGAAAATTGCTTGCGCGTTACGAGTGCGACGGATATCTTCAGACTATAAAGAACTTTGGATATATGTGGTCTGATACTGCCACAAACCAATAATTCTCGGAGGACGATATGGCGGACAGTATCTTGATTATAGGCGGTGGCGCAAGCGGACTTATGTGCGCTATACAACTTGCAAAGAACGGGAAAAGCGTAACCGTACTTGAAAAAAACGAGCGCGTAGGCAAAAAATTGCTTGCCACGGGCAACGGTAAATGCAATCTTACCAATATCAATATAACTTATAAAGATTACAATACTTCACTTGTTAAAGATATTCTAAACGAGTTTTCACCGCAAAGAATTATTGAAGAATTTGCCCAAATGGGACTTCTGACGAAAGCCGACGCGGAGGGAAGAGTTTATCCTTACAGCGAGAGCGCGGGCAGTGCGCTCAACGTTCTGCTTCGCCGTCTTGACGAATACGGAGTAAAAATTATATGCGACGCCTTAGTAGAGAAAGTCATGCCTTGTAACGGCAAATGGAAAGCTATGACTAGTAAAGGCGAATTTGTAGGCGACAGCGTTGTTTTCGCATGCGGTAGTAACGCTACGAGCGGACTGGATAGCCTTGGCATAATGGCAAATCTGGGACACAAAGTCGTTCCGTTCAGATACGCGATAGCTCCGCTTTTATGCGACGGAGTTAAAGGTGCAAACGGAGTGCGCGCAAAAGTTTACGCAGGCATTTATATCAACGGAGAATTTGCAATGGGAGAGAGAGGCGAATTGCTCTTCAAGGACGACGCGCTTTCGGGCATACTTGCTTTTCGCCTATCGTCGGCACTTGTCAGAGTAGGAGATAAAGTAGAAGATTGCAAGGTTAAAATAGACTTTGTGCCTGATATGCAGGAGCAAAAGCTTGCAGATTTTATATACTATAACGGTAGCGTCTACAACCCGTTGGAAGGCATACTTCATAAGGCTATTTCGTACAATATTATATCAAGAATACCTATGGATAGATCGCTGATCATGTCGCGTAAAAAAGCTAATGACGTCGCGAAGGCCTGCAAGAACTTTCAAGTAAACATTCACGGCGTAGGAGGAAGGTCCAATGCTCAAGTTGCGTGCGGTGGCGTTGCTCTCGACGAGTTGAATATGCGCAATTTACAATCGAAATTACACGGCGGACTGTATTGCATAGGCGAGAGCGTCGACGTGGACGGACTTTGCGGAGGTTGCAATCTCCACTGGGCGTGGGCAAGCGCAATGGCGGTATCCAAAGATTTGATATGATAAGAGTAGACCAAATAAAACTTCCCATAGATTATTGCGAATTCGACGTCAAAAAAGGCGTCGCGAGAGCGCTT
This sequence comes from Clostridia bacterium, assembly GCA_029060065.1. Lineage (GTDB taxonomy): Bacteria > Bacillota > Clostridia > Christensenellales > UBA3700 > RACS-045. The sequence continues at coordinate 10,659 of JAIDUT010000096.1, forward strand.
GGCATAAATGTCAATGAAATCAAACAATACGAAATTATAAAGAAGTCAATAGACAGTAGAGATAAGAGCCGAATTAGATACGTATTAAGCATAGCGGTAACTTTAGAGGGCGAGAAAAAATATCTTGCTAGACATCCTAAAGCCGATTCGTATATTCCCCCTGCGCGAGATATCGAAAGAATATTGCCGAAAGATATACCTACACCGTCAAAAAGACCTGTCATCGTAGGACTTGGACCGGCGGGGCTTTTTGCGGGTTTGGCGCTTGCAAAGGCAGGCTTGCGACCGATAATTTTCGAGAGAGGTAAGCCTGTAGACGAGAGAGCAAAGAGCGTAGACGACTTTATCAATACTTGCGTACTGGATACGCAAAGTAATTTGCAATTCGGCGAGGGCGGAGCAGGTACGTTTTCAGACGGAAAACTCAATACGGGAACGGGGTCTAAGCTAATTAGCGTCGTGTTTGGAGAGTTCGTAAAATTCGGCGCGCCTGCGCAGATACTTTATGATGCAAAACCGCACGTGGGTACGGATAAACTCAGAGGCGTAATTAAGAATATGCGACAAGAGATTCTTGCCCTTGGCGGAGAAGTATATTTCGACAGCAGATTGGTCGATATAAAGACGAGTGGCGGTAAGCTGACGGGAGTGGCGATTGATACAAAGGACAGAGGGCTATGGAGCGTAGATTGCGATAGCTGTATACTTGCTATCGGGCATAGCGCAAGAGATACTTTCGAGATGCTTGCTCAAAAAGTTAATATTGAGCAAAAACAATTTTCGATAGGAGTAAGAATAGAACATCTTCAGAGCGCTATCGATAAGGGACAGTACGGAGAACAAAAAGGACTTCCTCCCGCCAACTATTCGCTTTCCTGTCATCTCGACAGCGGAAGGTCGTGTTATACGTTCTGTATGTGTCCGGGAGGATACGTCATGCCTGCTACTTCGGAAGAAAACGCCGTCGTAACCAACGGCATGAGTTATTTTGCCCGCGATGGGGTCAACGCCAACAGCGCTTTGCTCGTGGGCGTAGGACCTCAAGATTTCGCTTCATCTCATCCGTTAGCGGGCGTAGAATTTCAGCGTAAGTACGAAAGGCTTGCATATGCGGTGTCCAATTCCTATAAAGCGCCTTGCCAAAGATACGAGGACTTGGCAAACGGCAAAACGAGTAGTTGTTTCGGACAAGTTTTGCCAACGTACCCGATAGGCGTAACGACAGCAGATTTGAGGGCGTGTTTGCCCGGCTACGTTACCGATAGTATAGTGGAAGCAATTAGAGTATTTGACAAAAAACTCAAAGGTTTTGCCGACGGTGACGCGCTTTTGACGGGCGTGGAGAGCCGTTCTTCAAGTCCGATAAGGATACTTCGCGATTCTCAAGGCGACAGTTCAATAAGCGGACTAATGCCTTGCGGTGAAGGCGCGGGATATGCGGGCGGTATTACTTCCGCAAGCGTAGACGGTATAAACGTCGCTCTTAAATATATCTCCAATTTAATTTCTAAATAGTTTTTTAGACTAAAACGCTTGTTACAAGCCGTATTTTCTCTTTAATATATTATATATAAATAATTGTAATTTGCTTTCGTGTGTGTTATAATGTATCTGCGCATATGCGTTTTTTATTATTTTTTATAATATAAAGCGCAGAGGTGGGAATAATGATAAAGTAGCGCGTAGCTAAGAACGCTAGGCGGAGATAATAAACATTACGTATTGGAAATACAAGAGGTTAGTATGACAAATAAGGCAAGACAAGTAGTAGTTGTGGTGGCAGTTTTCGTAATTGCGTTAGCGTCACTTGGTACGATAATAGGACTTTTGGTCAATACGGGACAGTTGTCGGAATACTCTGACGGATTTAGATACGAAGTTAACGGATCAAAAGTAACCATTGTTAGTTACGAAGGTAGCGATTCCGACGTAGTCGTACCGGACAAGCTCAAAGGTCACAGAGTAGTGGGAATAGCAAAAGACGCTTTCTCGACTTCAGCAAGTATAGTTAAATCTATTAAGTTCAACTGCACTTACTCTTCATTTTCTATTGCAAACGAGGCTTTCGCCAAATTAACGTCGCTTGAAAAAGTCGTGTTGCCGACCAATCTTAAGACCATATCTTATGGCGCTTTTGAGGGTTGTACTTCGCTGAAGAGCGTTATTATTCCAAACAGCGTGACTATAATAGAGGACAATGCGTTCAAAGGCTGTACTTCTTTGAACTTTATCTACAGTAGCGATAACTATTCGACCGAAGGTGATAATGCTATCAGAAATAATGCGCTTTATCTTCCGACGTCGTTGCTTGAGATAGGCGCAAGCGCTTTTGAAGATTGCTCTGCAATAGCCAACGCGTATATTTCAAAGGACTTAGAGAAGATAGGCGAAAAAGCATTCAATGAATGTAGTAATCTTACCGGTCTTGTAGTAGCAGACGGAAGCGAAATAACCAGCATAGGCGACTACGCATTCTATAATACGACTATAAGTTCGTCGGTGTCAACACCGCTTTCTTTCCCTAATCTAGTGACTATAGGCGCGTACGCTTTCGGCAGTGTAAACACTACTTACTTCACTTATATGGAATTGCCCAAAACGGTAACGAGCATAGGCGAATACGCATTTACCGAATGTGATTCGCTCAGTAAATTTGTAATGGCGGAAGACACTAAAATCGAGACTATGGGCGAGGGCGTATTCAAAGGCTGTACCGGCTTGAGAAATATTACGTTGCCAACGGATATAAAAGAAATTCCGGCAAAGACCTTTATGGGTTGTTATAGATTACTGTACGGCGATAACGACTTTGTTATCGGCAAGAGTGTGGAGAGTATCGGCGACGGAGCATTTGCGCTTTACGTCGGCATGGGCGAAAAACAATCTCCCGCTGATTTTATGAGACACGTAATCACAGTCGACGAGGAGAACGAACATTTTGCTATCATCAGACTTGAGGATAGCAGAATCGAAGGCAATTCTAATTCGACGTATAGACAAGGTTTGCTCACCGATACCAACGGTACTACTATATACGCTTACTACGGCTCTTACGATTCCAAATCTTACAGTCCTTCTACAAACGGCAAGACGTTTAGACTTTTAGATGTAGAGGGCAGAACGGTTCAAAGCGTAACCACAGTCAAACCGTATGCGTTCGCAGGCGTAAAGTTTGATTATATCGAACTTCCCGTCACGATAAAAGGACTCGGCGAATACGCATTCTACAAAAGTCACGTTACTACTTTCTATACTTCTGCTATTGATTGGGAGTTTACGGAAAATACTTTCGAAAAGCTAAATCTTAATCTTGAGGAAGATAAAAAGCTAGTAGGCACATATCCCGAAATGGAAGTCTTGCTTCTCCAAAGCAAAGAAGGTGTCGAAGCCTTTTTGCGTAAACTTGGCGAATTCGGAATACGCGCGGGAACTTACAGCGGAGATTTATCTTAAGATTATGATATAATAAATAATGGAAAATACAGTCGGGCGAATTAGCTTGGCTGTATTTATTTTTATGGATACATAAAAGATTTTTCTTTGCTTATACTATGCTCGGAGGTCATTATGAAAGAGACAGGTATAGTAAGAAGAATTGACGAATTGGGAAGAGTAGTAATCCCCAAGGAATTGAGGAAAGTACTCAAACTTAAGGAAGGCGAATTGCTTGAGATTTTCACCAACGAAAGCGGTGAATTGGTATTTAAGAAATATAACGAAGTAGGCGCTACGCCAGAACAGCTTGACGCCATTAGCAAGGTTCTTTATAAGAATACGGGCAAGGAAGTAGCAATCTGCGACACGAGCAGTATTTTGGCGCACGTCGGCGGAAAGGAAGGCTTGCAAGGCGAAGATATAAGCGACGAGCTTTACGGCGTGCTTGACAATCGTAAGTCGCGACTTATTAAGGATAGAGGAATTCGTCTTGTCGACGATATGCAAATCAGCAGGAATGGGGAGCAGTATATTGTGCCCCTTATCAGTAGCGGTGATTTGTACGGCGGTATAATTCTTTCGGCAGAAAAGCTCGGCGCGGTAGACATGGCGCTTTGCGACGCAATGGCAGGGTACTTGACGTACAATATCGGCTAATATGAAAAGACGTTCGATAGCGCAAGGCGCAATATTGCTTGCGGTATGTTCTATAGTCGCGAAGTTGCTTGGCGGAGCATATCGCATTGCGCTCACTTACGTATTGGGTGCGGAAGGCATAGGTTACTATCAATTAGTATTTCCCTTTTTTGCGCTTTTGCTTGCCATTATCAGTAATGCGATACCGCTCACTCTTTCCCGACAGATATCCGCAGAGATAGCCCACGATAGATCGGGCGCGGTCGGCTCTATTGTCAGAAAATCCATTTTGTATGCGGTATTTGCGGGCGCGATAGGAGCAATATTTACCGTATTACTATCGCGTGTTATGGCAAACGCGCAATCGCAAGCCGGCGTTTATATATGTTACGTCGCAATTGCTCCGGCAATAATTTTCGTAACTTTGGCAGGCGTGTTCAAGGGCTGGTTCTTAGGACACGGCAATACCACTCCGTCGGGCGTTAGTCAAATTGTGGAAGTATTTGTTAAATTCGGTCTTGGTTTACTCTTTGCGTTTATATTAATGCGAAGGGGACTTATGCAAGCCGTCGCAGGCGCGCTGGTAGCCGTAAGCGTAAGTGAGTTTATATCGCTTTTGACGTTATTTATATGGTATATGGTTTCGGCAAAAGAAGAAAGAAAATTGCCTGCGATAGAGACAGAATATAAATTCTTTTCCACCTTTTTGCCTATCACGGCAAGCGGGTTTATATTTCCTCTAATTGCGTTTATAGATAGTATAATGGTCGTCAATTTGCTTATCCACGGCGGAGCGGTAGACGCGGTAAGTCAATACGGTATACTCACCGGACCCGTGGCATCGGTAATAAATATGCCTATCGTACTTGCTATGTCTATATCAGTCGCAATAGTTCCTGCGGTAGCAAGCGCAATGGCGGGATACGACGTGGTATCTATTAAGCAAAAGACTGCGACTACTTTGAAGATGTGCCTGATGATTGCCATGCCTTTCTTCCTAGGCGGTGCGATTATGTCAAAACAAGTCGTAGGCTTACTCTATCCGTCACTTGGACAGGCGAATAAAGAATTGACAGCTTATCTTCTTTCTTTGACTGCAATAAATATATTATTACTGTCGTTGTTGGAAGCTCTTGACGCAATACTGCAAGGACTTGGAAGACTCCGTCCCGTGCTTATTAATATTGCCGTGGGCGGTGCGCTCAAAATACTGATAGAGCTCATATTCGTGCCGAAATGGGGCATTGCTGTGAGCGGAATATCATCAATAGTATTTTACTTGACAGCTTTTACTCTCAACGGCGTATACTACAACAAACTTGTAGGTAAAAATACAAAACTCTTCAAAAGTATTAGTAAAATTATGCTGGCGGGTGCTATAATGTCATTGGCAATGTTGCCGTCGGTATTCATTCACAGTAATATATGGTCGCTTGTATATGCGGTTTGCGCGGGATCCGTGGCATATATATCTACGTTGCTACTGACGAGAGCGGTAGAAAAGAACGAAATGAAAATGCTACCGCTCGGCAACAAACTCACGCGGGTCTTAACGAAAGTGAAGTATTATAAGAGCGTTAATTAAGCTAACGCGCTTGATTAGACGCTCGGTATAAAGGAGAGAAGCATTATGATAACGGTAGTGGCGTTGGGGTGCGCTAAAGGACAGCTTACTATTGCAGGCGCAGAAGCTATTGACAAAGCAAGTAAGGTCTTTGTCAAGACTGCGCTCACCGATACATACGAATATTTCAAAGACAAGGGCATTGATTGTATATCCCTTGATTTTATCTATGACAAATCCCAAAATTTTGACGAACTCGACGAAGAGATAGCAAACTATCTATTATCGCAAAACGCAGATATCGTATATTGCGTTAACGGTAGCGGATACGAAGATAGGTCCGTAGCATTGCTTAAAGAACGTACTGACGTAGAGATACTTCCGTCGGTATCTTTTGGCATAGCGGGCGGTAAGCCGAGTTTGGCAAGTACTGTAATCAGCGCCTACGAACTTGTTAATATCAGGGGCTTTAATTATGACACGCGTCTTTCTCTTTGCGTGACCGATATAGACAATGCCTTTATTGCCGGCGAAGTCAAACTTATTTTGCAAAATATTCTGGGCGATGAAGAAAAGGCTTTTTTGAACGGTAAAGAAATCGCAATTTACGAACTTGACAGGCAGGGAACGTACGACTATTCGACAACGCTTTTCGTTCCGTCCAAAAATCTTGTGGATAAGCAAAGATTTAACTTTTCCGATTTATATCAAATTATGCGTATTCTTCGCGGAGAAAACGGGTGTCAGTGGGATAAGGCGCAGACACACGAGAGCATTAGACAAAACGCCGTGGAAGAAGCGTACGAACTCGTAGAGGCTATTAACAACGACGATATAGACAATATTATCGAAGAGAGCGGAGATTTGTTCTTGCAGAGTATATTTCATTGCGTGATAGCAGAGGACTTAGGAGAGTTTGGCTTGGAGGATTGTTTGAGCGGTATATGCCGAAAACTTATCGACAGACATACTCATATATTCGGCGACGTAGTTGCCAACACCCCTGAGGAAGCGCTGAAAGCGTGGGATAACGCTAAGGCTAAGGAGAAGAAGTATTCGTCGGCTAGCGATAAGATAGACAAGATAGCCAAGGCTTTGCCTGCGCTTATGAGAGCGTACAAAATACAAAAGTCTGCGGGCAAAGTGGGCTTTGAATTTGACGACTTTGAGCAAGTAGTGGGAAAGGTAGAAGAAGAGATACGAGAGTTTTGCGACGCCAAGACGGCAGACGAATTGGAGGACGAGGGCGGAGATATTCTCCTTGCCGTAGTCAACGTTTTGAGATGGAAAAAGGTTGAGCCGGAAATCGCGCTATCGAGAGCTATAGATAAATTCGTCAAGAGATTCAAGTACGTCGAAGAAAAATGTGGCGGAGATATGCAAGACAAGACCCTTGACGAATTAAACGTACTTTGGGAGGAAGCAAAAGTTGCTACAAAGCATTGATTTTAAGGGCGTGGTATTTGCTCCTATCGCGGGCTACAGCGACGTCGGCGCGCGAAAGGTGAGCGCCATGCGCGGAGCCGATATGACGTATACCGAAATGGTGAGCGCAAAAGGCTTGGTATACGGTAGCGAAAAGACGGAAGACTTACTGCGTACAACCGACAGCGAAAAGGTCAAGTGCGTACAGATTTTCGGAAGCGAGCCGTATTATATGTCCAAAGCCGTCGAGCATAAGGCGCTTGAGAAATTCGACGTCATAGATATAAATATGGGTTGTCCCGTGCCTAAGATAGTCAAGAACGGCGAGGGTAGCGCTTTGCTTGAGAATATCCCGCTGGCGCAAGAACTTGTTAAGGCGGTGAGAATAGTCGGAAAGCCCGTTACCGTTAAATACCGTATTGGCGTCAACGCAAATAATATAATAGCCGTAGATTTCGGCAAAGCAATGCAGGACGCAGGCGCAAGCGCGATAACCGTACACGGTCGTACCCGTGAGCAAATGTATGCGGGCAAAGCAGATTGGCAGGAGATAGCCAAAGTCAGAAGCGCAGTGAACATTCCCGTATTTGTCAACGGCGATATAGTAGATAAGTCGAGCTATTCAGAGGCTATGGCAACGACGGGTTGCGACGGCGCAATGATAGCCAGAGGCGCGCTTGGCAATCCTAAGATTTTCAGCGATATCAAGGGCATAGAGATTGAAAATTACTCTCTAAAACAAGATATATTCACGCACCTTAATACGATGCTTGAATTTCATCACGAGAGCTTTGTAGCGTGTAATTTCAAAAAACACTTAGCCTATTACTGTCGCGGAATGAGAGGACAACGACAAATCAAACTCGACGCGTACGGGTGCAGAACTATCGACGATATCAGGCGCGTAATAGAAAAATACTTTGAGTAACCTACAGGAAGGTAAATAATGATTAATATAGTATTAGTAAATCCCGAAATACCCAACAATACGGGTAACATAGTCCGCACCTGCGCTGTGACGGGCGCGAAATTACATATTATTGAGCCTTGCGGATTCAGTTGGGAGGACAAGTATCTCAAGCGTAGCGGACTTGATTATTGGGAACTGTCCGAAGTAAGACGCTACGAGAGTATGCAAGCGTTTTTGTCGGCGAACTTTGGCGATAAATCCGATACATGCGATAACGTCGCTTTGGCGGTTAAGAACACCAAGGAGAATAGTGGCGAGCAGTTTTTCTTTGCTTCTACCAAGTCCGACCACAATCATACCGACGTCAAGTATAATGAGAAGTGTTGGGTATTCTTCGGCAGAGAAACAAAAGGGCTTGACGAGGAACTTCTTCACGAAAATTACGGCGATTGCATTCGTATTCCTATGCGCGCAGAGGCGCGCTCTCTCAATCTTGCCAACAGCGTGGCGATTATTATTTATGAGTATCACCGTCAACACGGGTATAAAGGATTGAGCGAGGTAGGCAAGTTAACAAAATACGAGAATTAATATCTCAGTCTTTTGCCATTTTGTAAATTTTTTATTTCAAAAAAGTAAAAAACTTTTATTAGTATTGAAATTGTAAAAATATTATGCTAAAATGTGTATGCTAATAATGATGGGAGAACGGTGTAGTATGCAATTTGTGAATTATAAGAATTACGGCAAATGCGCAAAATTGTCAAAGGGCGGTAAAACCATGCTTATCACCGTTGACGTCGGTCCGAGAGTAATATTTTACGGCTACGATGGCGGGGAAAATATATTCTATGAGGACGAAAAAGACCTGATAAATAAGGGCGGTGAGTTCTTTGAAGCTCATCTTAAAGGCAAGGGCATTTGGCATATCTACGGCGGTCATAGACTTTGGAAGTGTCCGGAATATATTGACACTTACTATCCCGACAATGCGCCCGTTCAAGTCGTGGAAGAAGATGATAGCGTAACATTTGTCAGCGACGCGGAGATTACCACAAAGTTGCAGAAAAGTGTTAAGATAACTATGGACGGCGACGGTAACGCCGTATTGGAACACAAATTTGTCAATATGGGTAAGAGCGCTACTTCTCCGATTGCTCTTTGGGCTCTTTCGGTCATGGATAAGGGCGCAAAGGCGTATATCCCAATTAGCGTAGAAGATACGGGACTTTTACCAAACAGAAATATATCGCTTTGGAGCTATACCGATATTAAGGACGATAGGCTTGATATTCTCAATGACGCTATAGTATTGCGACAAAAGAATATAGCGCAACCTCTCAAGGTGGGTACTTTTGCATGCGGACCTGTCAGCGTTGAAGTCAAGGGAATGAAGTTCTCCATAGAAATAAATTCTCCCGAGGGCGAATACGGCGATAATAATTGCAATATCGAGAGCTATACCAACGACATTATGTTGGAAATCGAAACTCTTTCTCCGCTTAGGAGTTTGGCAGTGGGCGAAGAAGCCGTACATATTGAAAAATGGAGTTTGACAAAATAATGAAAAAGCGCAGTTTAGTATCAATACTTTTAATACTATCAATAGTTTTGATTTTGTCTTTGACGGCTTGTAGCGGATTGTTTGGGAATTCCAACCCGTCAAGATATTACATTGATATAGGTCAGGTGGAAGACGCGGGCGTGGCAAGTATTGTTGCCAACAATTCCATTGCGTCTTGTGTGCGTGTAATTGCCGAATTCAAAAGAAATAACAAAGTGGTTTCCACAAGCGCAAGTAGCGGTTTTGTCATTACGGAGGACGGTTACGTGCTTACCAATAGGCACTGCGTCATTCGCTACTACTCGACCGATAGCGATACGCCGTCTTCTTCGGCTGATACGCCGATGAGCGCCAACTACAGCGTAGTATTTGCCGACAATATCCAATATACCGCTACCTTGGTCGATTGGTGTACTACCGCGGATATAGCGGTCCTAAGAATAGATAAGGTGAGCAATTTTCCTTTGACGTCGGAAAAAACTTACGAGCCTTTGGTATTCGAAACTCAGCAAGAATTGTATTACGGACAAAGAGTATACACGATAGGCAATCCCGAGAATATGGGTCTTATGCTCTCTGAAATGATGATCGCTATGCCTTTGGTACGTTTTAGGAAAAAAGACGAAAATGATAATGTAATAGAAGACGCTTTCCTTTCCACAGTGCTTGACGGCAATATCAATCACGGCAACAGCGGTGGACCACTAATCAACGTATATAGCAGAGTATGCGGAATAGTATATGCAAGAATAGACGGTACCAAAAACGATGTGTACGGCATAGGTTGTTCTATTCCTACAAGCGAAATCATTAGCTTTCTTGACAGTATGAGCGTAAAAATCAACTACAAGACTACGCCTGTATCGTCAGGAAAAGCAAAGTAAATTTATTGATTTTCAGTTTAGAGAAGTACGTAAGAAAATGACACAAGAGAAAAAAGTCAATTTACACAAAGGCCACAGAGCAAGAGTCAAAGAAAAAGTCATGGAACAAGGCATTAAGCATTTGCCGGAGCATGAAATTCTTGAGTGCTGGCTATTTCCGCTTATACCAATGAAAGATACCAATGCTATTGCTCATGAACTGATAAATAGGTTCGGCAGTATTCAGAACGTTTTCGACGCATCGCCGAAAATGCTTATGGAAGTCAAGAACATGACTGCAAACGCTTCTTTATACTTAAGCCTATTTCCTCAAATGGTCAAAATTTATAATGCACAAAAGTTCGGGCCTAAACCGATGCTCGACACCGTGGCGCACGCAGTGGAGTATCTTCGGAATTTGTTTCTTGACGAAAAGGAAGAAGCAATGTATATGTTGATGCTCAACGCCAAGGGCATGCTTTTGTCGAGTTGCAAGGTAGGCGTGGGTAGTATAGATTCTTGTCAACTCAATACTCGCGAGTTTATTATGCGTACTGCAGATTCGGAAAGTAACTGTATCATGATTGCGCACAATCATCCGTCGGGGACTTCGTCGCCGTCGTATGAAGATTGCGAGTTTACCAGATGGCTTGTTTCCTTTGCGGAAGTTCTGGGTATTAACATTATTGACCATATAATAATTTCTTCAGAAGGTTATTATTCCTTTAGAGAAAACGATATGCTATCTAATTATGCGGGAGTATTACGAAAGTATTTAGAAAACGCGAAAGCGTCTGATAAGTATTCAATGAACGTTCGCAAATTTCCCGATAAAAAGTAAAAATAAAGCCCCTACTCAAAGTAGGGGCTATTTAGCTCTCTTTTATTTTTCAAATTCGCTAAAGTCGAGAGTAGCGAAGTAATCTTGGGGAGTTTCTGCTCTTCTTATGAGCTTAACGCTTTTATCCTCTTTGAGAAGAAGTTCGGCGGAGCGGAGTTTACCGTTGTAATTATATCCCATAGAAAAGCCGTGAGCGCCGGCGTCGTGGATATTGACGTAGTCGCCGATTTCCACTTGCGGTAACATTCTGTCTACGGCAAACTTGTCGTTGTTTTCGCAAAGACCGCCTGTTACGTCGCATTTATAGGTGAGCGGATCGTTTTCCTTGCCAAGCACGGTGATATGGTGATATGCGCCGTAGATAGCAGGACGCATAAGATTTGCCGCGCAAGCGTCAAGACCTACGTACTCTTTCCAGATATGCTTTTTGTGTACTACCTTTGCTATAAGCGCGCCGTAAGGAGCGAGCATAAATCTGCCCAGCTCGGTGAATATGGCGACGTCGTCCATACCGTTGGGGACGAGCACTTCTTCATACGCTTTGCGTACGCCTTCGCCTATAGCGAGAATGTCGTTACCCTCTTTGTCGGGGCGATACTGTACGCCCACGCCACCCGATAAATTGATAAATGCGATATGTACGCCGATTTCATTTTTGAGTTCGACCGCGAGCTCAAATAGTATCTTAGCAAGAGTGGGATAATATCCCGTTCCCACAGTGTTGCTTGCCAAAAATGCATGTATACCAAAGTGCTTTACGCCGTACTCCTTGAGCTTTGCGTAAGCAATCTTTATTTGTTCTTTGGTCATGCCGTACTTAGCGTCTTTCGGCGTGTCCATAATCTCATTGTTGAGAGTAAAGTCACCGCCCGGATTATATCTGCAACACATGGTTTCTTGGAAAGGAGCTAAGTCCTTGTAAAAATCTATGTGAGTGAGGTCGTCGAAGTTGATGATTGCGCCGAGTTTAGATGCGAGTTGGAAATCCTCTTTTGGAGTAACGTTGGACGAAAACATAATTTCGTGTCCTTTGAAACCCACTTTATCGCTCATCATAAGTTCGGTGAGAGAAGAGCAGTCGGCTCCGGCGCCCTCTTCCTTTAGTATCTTCAAAATATGCGGATTCGGCGTAGCCTTTACCGCGAAATATTCCTTAAAGCCTTTATTCCACGCGAAAGCTTTCTTTAGAAGTCTTGCGTTTTCTCTTATGCCTTTTTCATCGTAGATATGAAATGGCGTAGGGTAAGTCTTGGTAATTTCCTCTATTTGCTTCTTTGTCACAAAAGGAACTTTTTTCATTTTTATATTCTCCGTGTAATTTATTATAGTAAGAGTATATATCCCACAGGCTTTTTTGTCAAATATAGATTATCAATTCGTCTTGTTTTTTCTTTTAGAGATTTGGGCACAGCAATCAATTTGTCTTTTGTGACTACTTGCGTACCCAAGAGTTTGTCGATTATTTTAAGTTGAGTTTCGTCAAGTTCGCAGGGGAGCGTATCGACAATTTTTTGTTGGGCGCGCGTAAGTCTTATGGTGTTGCATTTTTCACTCCTTATCGCAAATCGTAAAATCTTTTATTACATTATAAATTTAATATTGTCCGATGTAAAGACCGAAATTGATATTTTTTTTTGTAAATCATGCCGACAAGATAAAATTACTTAATCTAACATAGACAAAATTTTTGCACAAAATAATTTAGAATTAAAATATTGAAAAATAATTGCTAAATATGATTTTGGCTGTTATAATACAAGTGTAAGTTTTTTGTGAAAGATTATGGCAAATAATAGATTTAACAAAATTGGCGATAAGATTTTTGATTTAAGAAAACTTAAGGATATATCACAAGATGACTTTGCAAAGAAAGTTGGAGTGTCACGTCAAACTGTGATAAAGTGGGAAGCCAATCAGACTTTTCCTAAATCCGATAAGTTACACCGCATATGCGATGTTCTTGATATAAGCATGGATTTACTTATATCAAGTGAAAATACTTTGGAAGAACAAGTCGAAAATGATTGCGAAGTCGTGTCGGACGTCGATGTCGTCAGTGACGAAGCGATAGAAAGTCACGTAGAAGAAATTATTCCTCAACCGGATAATACTAAAGATAAAACTACTAAGCACACCAAGAAGAGAAAGAAACATAAGCTATCTAAGAAAGCAAAAATTGCTATTATAGCGACCGTACTTTCAATTGTTCTGTTTCTTGGTTTAATAATGCTTATAATCAATATTATTTTTCAACCGCATAATGTGGAAGGTAGTTTATTACAAGAATCTAGCATATCTTGGAATTTCGATATGGAGATTATAGGTTGGGGAATATTTAGTATAACTATGGCAATTGTACTTATTTTAGGTATTATTTTGATTTGCAGTATAGTGAAGAATAAAAAGAGTAAAAACAAAGAAGCAAATGACGTCAAGTCATAAAATAAATATAAAGAGGTACTTATGGAAAACAAAAGGGATTATCTTACAAAAGCCATACTTTGCTTAATGGTGATTGCAGTATTGACAGGTTGCGTCGCTTTGTGCAGTATGGGAGGAACCGCCTATGCGGAGACCGCCGACACATCGGCTGATGCAGAGCCATACGGCTTAGTTACAAAAATTGCTCTGGATATGGGCACTAGCGGTACAGAAGTTTTTGCAGAAGCGCAAAATGTATTTACTCTTGGGAACTCTACAATACAAGTTTATGTATTTATATATTCTTCGCCTACCTATCAGGAGAGTTATAAGGATATGACGCTTGAGAACCAAAAGTTTATTGGCGACTTGGATATCCATAAGTCAGTAAGGACTAGCGCGCCTATAAACGGAGTGCAAAGATTTTGGAAAGCAAGAATGATGTACAAATTTGATAATAGAGATTGGGTAGCAAAAGAAACTGTAGCGCTATTAATTGACGTAAACGGCAATTTAGTTTAAGTTTAATCAAATTTAATAGAATTAGACAAAAAGAAGCGAAAAAAATCGCTTCTTTTTGCTATTTTATGGCAAATGTCAACAAAAGTTTACATACATGTAAACTAAAGTTGACATAAAAATCATTGACATGTAAACAGTTATTTCGCTAATGTGAAATTAAGTAAACACTAAAAGGGGGAAACTTTTATGCACTACAAAAGAAAAAGTCTTACGGCAAATTTGGTAGCGATTATTTTGCTACTTTCAATGGTATTATGCTTTGCGCTCAGCGTAACGTATGCTACCGCAGACAGCAATGCGCCCGCGTTAAGCGCAGACGTAGGCATTGCAACAACGGCGCTAAATGACGGAGATTATTCGTCATATACCGACAAAGAATTACCCAGTACGTTAAATAAAGATAACATTGCGCAATACATACCTGTAGAAAAGTTTAATACAGACGGAACGACGGTATTTAACGGACGAAATTACGGCTTTGTTATATACAGCAATGCCAAAACGAACCATGTATTAATATTTAAGGAAGAGTATACTACGCATAATGACGGCGAGGGATATGACGTTATGCTAAAGGTCATATATGAAAACTCTTTCTTTAAGAGCGGTAAAACTATATACAATGCAAATAGTCCGTACAGTTTGTCACTGTCGAATATAAAAATCGAAGATACGATTTTTGATTCGGATATGACTAATAATATTGCAAGTAGCGAATATAATTGCAATAATGATAGCGGAGCTTACTATGTTCAAGCATTAGCAGAAAATAATGTTTCTTTTTATGATAAAACAACGTCGGCAAGTTACGCTATAGCCGTGACCACTTGTGTTGTGACAATAGGTGTTTCGATTTTTTGTCCACCGGCAGGCGCTGTAATTGCGAGTGGAGTAGCAGCTAGTCTAACCGTAGCGGGTATGGTTCCTGTACTGCTTGACGTTGCGGCTACTGACAATATGTGGGTAGATACAACGACTGTAAATACGGCGGTGAGTTTTCCGTTGACTCGGCAAGGACAAATTACACAATATGGCGGTTTAAGAAAGAATTTGTCAGTCCAAGTCAAAGATGACAGCGACGAATATATAGGAAGAAGTGGCGATTATACGAAAACTTCATTTAGGGTAGTAAATGATAACAACAAAGATTATTATGTGTACAATAATATTTCTTTTGATATAACGCGTTATAACGGCGCGGGACATCATAAGGTTGATGATGCAACGATAGAAAGCGTATATAGCGTCACCGGTACGGATTGTACTCAATACAGCCAAGTGACGGAAAGCGACGAGAATTTTGAATTTGAAAGTTATTATAGAATTTCGCCAATGGCAAAGACTAATCTCTTTAATTTTACTCCTAACCAAGCGGGAAATTATAGTATTATGGTACCGCCGAGTTATTATGTGACAGTCGACGGAGAAGCCCAACTCGACAACTGGGTGCACGTAGGCGCAAAGGGTTGCAAAATCGGCATAGCCTCAAGCCTTGGAATGAAGACTGGCGATAAAGTGTACTCTAGGTTGTTGCCTCAAGATTTCTATAATGGAGAGATAGCCTTTACTAATATATCGATTCTTAAAGACCAAAGATTTAATATCAACGAGCCTACGCAAGTAAAAAACTTGGCGTATAGTATTGAATCCAGCAACGTTACTAACAATGACTTATACGTGCTTGATGCCGGCGAAAACGTAGATAGTTTTGATATGTATATTGCAGACGAAGACCTTAACGTGTTGGCAAAAGCAGTCAAGAAAGACGGTAAGTTGTACGTCAACTATCCAATGAAAGCCGACACACTTTACACCGTTGTTTGCGTAAACAAGAGCGGAGAAACTCTTGACGTAAGCGTAGCAAGAGAAAGCGGGATGAAAATAGAGGAAGGTTGTTATGTTGGTATTCAAGGGTTGTATTATGCATATAAGCCGAGATATACTCAGTTCTACAGTATTCACGGCGCAGAATTTTATGACGAAAATATGAATCGACTTTCCACCGAAGACGTATTTTTGCAATCGGAAGAAACGTACTACTTGTGGAATAATAGTCCCGAAGAAATGGAAGTTATGATCTCTGTGCAAAGTTATTATCCATACTTCAAGCTGGGAGAAATTTACTATTGTGAAAATAACTTTAATGAGATAATTGCCTTTTTCCCTGAAGTAACGGCACTTTATAAATTTGACAACGGCACTTACGACATATATAGCGATGACCTTATTGCTGAAGACGTAACTTCCTTCGTTTTGGAAAGGCATACCAACTATGTATTTATCAAAAGACAGATTGGCGGTTATACCAAAATATATTTTGATAGCGAGGAATTGAGCTTTGGCGAAAACAGTATAGAAGCCACAAGTCCTTACAGCGTCTATACTTATGACGTAGAAGAACTCGCAAGACTTGAAATAACTATTGATAAGTCTAACAGCTTGTTTGTCTATGACAAAGCATTCAACGAGATAGTATGCGACCACGGATATTTGCTTACGGCGGGAGAATATTACGTAATCGTCAAAGAGGGCGGAGCATACAATATTACTATACAAGAATATATTCAGGAAATAGACGTCACCTTTATGGTTGACGGCAACGTATACCAAGACCCTGCCGGAGCTAAATACTACTACGGTAAGAAAGCGACTTTGCCGGTACCTACTAAGAAGGGATATGATTTCAACGGTTGGAAGAACGGCGAGGAATTAATCTGTGATAGCAACGGCGAAACTTATGAAGAATTGCTTGAGGATTCTTTGGTATTAGTCGCAGATTGGACCATTAGAAACGTCATTATGGAAATCAATCTCGGCGCAAATACGGCAAAATGGTATTGGACGGGCGATAAGTTCGATTCGCAAAATCAACCTGCTTATTTTGAGGGCGATGTCATTGGTCAACTTGTCGACATGAAGAATGAGTTCGTAAAACTTGACGAAGGCAAAAAACAAGGATACTTCCTTTCTACTTTTGATTACGAATTGATATCGTCGGCAAATCACGTGGATTATTACGAATTTACTCCCGTATGGGAAGTGGAGAAA
This sequence comes from Clostridia bacterium, assembly GCA_029060065.1. GTDB lineage: Bacteria > Bacillota > Clostridia > Christensenellales > UBA3700 > RACS-045. The sequence continues at coordinate 27,888 of JAIDUT010000096.1, forward strand.
TACTTCATTGAATTTGCTCCGCCTTATGCGCAGTTATATAAGACGAAAAAAGCTGTGGCATTTGGTGCAGAAATAACGGAAGCGATATTCCCGTCGCAAGCCTTCTATTTTGAAAATGCTGAGAATTATCTTATCGGCTGGCAAATCAGCGACGGCGCGGAAGTTATAAAATTCATTGCCGGTAATTTATTAGGCGACCTTACTCCAGGCTACGGTAGCGAATATAATTACGATTCCGACGGCGACGGCGAATTTGACTGTACGCTCATACGTCTGACCGCGTCGGTGGAGTTGGTGAGATATTACATAATGATCAACGGTAAATCCTACGAGTTGTCACATAAAAACGGTTATACTATAGGTACGCTTGGAAGTTACGGTTATACGGAGTCTAAATATTATGGTTACAACGTTTTGCTTGAGACGATAGTCGGCGGAGTGACTAAGAATACGCGTTTTGAATTTGATGGAGGAATTGTAAACGTTAGTGACTTTATGTCATATTGGCAAAGTGGCATAAAAGAAATAACCGTAAATACGAAAATTGACAGCTCGCCAATTACAGTGGGTTTGACTTATGCTTACACATATAATTCGATTTATGATGCAGGTAAAGATAAGAATCCTACGAAATACACGGGGAATAAGGACGTATCGCTCAATTCAGTGTTTGTCAGAGGCTATAAGTTGGCGGATTGGACAGTAGACGGCGTAGAGATGAATAATACGTTGAATTACAAAACTTTGGGTATCAACAAATATTATAGCAACGCCAATGGTGTGACGGTGTCAAAGCACTTGAGCGCGAAATTGACAAGAACTACTATAAAACCTTACTCGGTAACCATTAACACAATATCGGATGAGGTTGTGTACGTTGACTTGTCACGTTCAAGTTTTATGACGGGAATAACTTTTAACATTTCTGATAAGTGTAAACAAGTTACTTTCGCAAATGGGTCTTGCAACGATACAGTCATAACAATAAAATCAAGAAGTGAAAAATTAATAATAAATTTCAGTTATGTAACGATTAATGCACTTAGTGGAAAAAGCGCTGTTGACGCGTCGCTTTGTCCGTATCTTGAGTTATATTCTTATAATAGCGTGACGCTAGAAGGCGGAGAGGCGTCTATTAAGGAAGGCGGAGCCGGCATTAACTGTAAGAATTTAACGTTATTAGGCGAAACTTTTAAGATAATCGGAGGGAAAAGTATCTCTACAAAATACGCCGGAAGAGCCGGAATATATGGATATAGTGAGAAAGAAAATAACGTATATAAAGAAAAGTTAACGTTGAATATAAGTGCTAAAGATGTTCAGGTTACTGGCGGAGCTGGTTGTTATGTCAAACAGCCACAAGAACCAACTTCTACTTTTGAGGATAATAGTACTATTGGAGCCGACGGCGCTAACGGAAAAGCCGGAAGTAAAGGAACAGACGGCGCAGTTGCAATTTATTTCTCAGGCAATATAGTAATTAACAGCGGTTATAAACTTACTTGCACCGGCGGACAGGGCGGTAACGGAAGCAACGGCGCTAACGGTCAGAAAGGCGGTGACGGAAAAGACTATAAAGTTGGTTCACTTTATAAAGCCCCGGGCAACGGCGGAAACGGCGGCAATGGCGGAAACGGCGGAAACGGAGCTATACCAATGATATGTGGCGGTACTTTTACGAAAAGCGGTGAGTATAAGTCTTATAACGGCGCAGGCGGACAAGGCGGTTATGGAGGTCTTGGCGCGCCGGCTGGTGCGCGAAGTAAAAATATTTTTGGGAAGTACACGAATGGAACTAAAGGCGCAAACGGAAAAGCTGGTGATGCCGGCACTGCAGGAATAAGTACAGCCGCATAAAGTTGAGAAAGCATATTGATATTGTCAGGCTTGTTATGGTATAATTAAAAAAATGATAAGGTGATTAGATGTTAGAACTAAAAAATATTAGTAAGACCTATAAGCCCAAGAAAGGAGTGCCCGTACAGGCGCTCAAAGATATATCGCTGTCCTTTGAGGACAGCGGTATGGTCTTTTTATTAGGTAAGTCGGGTAGCGGTAAATCTACGCTTCTCAATCTCATAGGCGGACTGGATCTTGCGGATAGCGGAGAGATAGTCATAGACGGCAAGTCGTCAAAGGAATTTAAGCAATCTGATTACGACAGTTATCGCAATACGTACGTGGGCTTTATATTTCAGGAGTACAATATTCTCGATGAATTTACGGTAGGCGAGAATATCTCTTTGGCATTAGAACTTCAGAGCCAAAAGAGCAACAGACAACGCCTTGAAGAGGTATTAAAAGAAGTAGACTTAGAGGGGTATGCGGATAGAAAACCCAACGAGTTGTCGGGCGGGCAGAAGCAGAGAGTAGCCATAGCCAGAGCGATAATCAAGGACCCCAAGATAGTAATGGCAGACGAGCCTACGGGAGCATTGGACAGCGAGACGGGCAAGGCGATATTCGACACGCTCAAGAGATTATCCCAAGATAGACTTGTGATAGTGGTATCGCACGACAGAGAATTTGCCGAGCAGTATGGGGATAGGATAATAGAACTCGCGGACGGCGAAGTAATAAGCGACAGCGCAGAGGTAAGCGACAGAGAGAAAAACGAAACGCCAAATGTGGAGTTAAAGAAATCGCGTTTGCCGTATAGACGCGCCTTAGCTATGGGCGCCAAGACTATGCGTCGCAAGAGATTTAGACTTGCGATTACCATATTGCTGTGCTTTCTCAGCTTTTCCGCCTTTGGTCTCGCCGACGTAATGGTCGGTTTTGACGTCAAAAAGACGATAACTTCGAATTTTTATGAGAGCAACGAAAATTATATCTCTATCAACGCGCAAATATTAGGCGAAGACCCAGGAGATTATACTTTGAGAGAAGAATGCTCGGAAGAAGATTTGCAGAGGTTAAGACAACTCACAGGACTTGATTTCCAAGGCGTAATCGACGCGCGTTTTGCGCCATATGTTTGGGATAGCGATTTGCTTGAGTTAGATAATGGGACAGAGTATTATTCTGCAGGCGACAGGACAGGATCCGGATGGGCCGGTTCTTTGCCTGCGTCGCAGGAGTTATTCGACGCTTTAGGCTTTAAGTTGTACGGAAGATTGCCTGGCAATGAAAATGAAATCGTCATTACTAGACGCAGATACGATCAGTATAAATTGGCGGGAATAGAATTGAGAGGCGGAAGAGAAGATATTACGCCTGAGGAGATAGGAGACTTCCAAGATTTTTTGGATAATATTATTCCCAGAATAAACGCTTCCGGATATCTTACAGGAAATAATTATGGACCTTTATACATTGTAGGTGTGGTGGATACTTTTGCTGACGCCGACGGAAGACTTTTAAGTTGTAATCCCGACAATAATTATTATCTTAACTGGACTCTAAGAAGATATTTTGAAAAAGGTTATCACAATCTCAGTTTTATTCATCAATCTCTTTATGATAAGTGGATAGAAGAAAATGAGGTAAAAGAAGATGCGACAGGTTTCGGTAAAGCGGGAGGAATATGGTTTAATGGAGCAACTAGTAGTGAAGGGGTTGCTTCGCAGGAAGCGCTGAAATACGTCGATAATATCATTTGGTTGGACGGAAAGGGAGATAGGAAAGAGCTTGCCGAGAATGAGGTAGTTATAGGTATCGATAGCGCCGTGAGATTGTGGCCTGCCGGCAACGCTTTGGCAGAGAGCATTGCGCGAAGCGCCAGATACACCAAGAGATTTTTCAACAACCAAGTTACGTTTGAGTATATGAGTTTGAGTGCTTTTAGGGATGGTGGCGCAAGTCTTGTAGCGTATTGCGAAGAGGCGGAAAAACTACCGTCGGAGAAGCTCGAGATATACAAACAATATTGCAAGGACGTTGGGAATATATTTGACGACGGCGCCAATTTCAAGATGCACGACTGTTTGGTTAATACGAATCATTTCTGGAGCGGTTCGGATCCCGATACTTTACAGGAAAGTCAATGGAGATTTTCATATGCCTGCTATTTGTCATGCGAAAGTCAAGGGGACGTTCAAGGCGGTTATTACGATAATATTACCGGCGAGGCTTGCGGAAAAGCTGTGTCGGAGAAAAATACGAATAGAGTATTTGTAGAGAATCGCATAGAGAAGGCGTTGAGTTCTATGAGTCAAATAGACGCTCAAGATTATGAGCTTAATTTCAGCGGTACTCAACACAGGACCGATTATTCAGATATTCAGTATGATTCTGCGCCAACCATAGTGGGTATTTACTTCCCAAAAGAGGGGTATCCAAGCGACTATATGATCAATGACAAGGCGTATTACAAAAGCCTTGATTACGAGCCTATAATGTATAATTTTTTGATTGCGCCTTTGTCGGGAAGCGCAAGGACAAAAGAAGCGATTAATTTGATCACCGATTTGCACTTTGATATGAGCGAGTTTAGGACTTTTTATTGCAACAATCCTATTTACTTCGAATTGCAAGATGTGGCGGTTACCTACAATGGGTTACAGAAATTTATGTATTGGGGAAGCGCAATAATAGGATTGTTCTCAATATTGTTGCTTGGCAATTATATAGAACTTTCCATATCGTCCAAGAAAAGAGAGATTGGCATACTGCGAGCGGTGGGCGCTAAGAAGAGCGATATATTTGCTATATTTATCAACGAGGGCGCGATTATCACCGCAATAGTAGTCCTGTTGGCGGTTATGGGCGCAGGCTTCCTGACCTTAGGATTTAATATGCTTGCTCCGTCAGCCTTTGGATTGACTTATAATATAAAGGTGTTGAGTTTCGGCATAAGACAGATTGCGGTGCTTTTGGCATTATGCTTCGGCACTACGGCAATCGCCAGCGCTATACCGCTGATTAAGTTGTCTAAGAAAAAGCCTGTAGATTGTATTCAAGACAGATAAAGAGGGAAGATGTTAGAACTAAAAAATATTAGTAAGACCTATAAGCCCAAGAAAGGAGTGCCCGTACGGGCGCTCAAAGATATATCGCTGTCCTTTGAGGACAGCGGTATGGTCTTTTTATTAGGTAAGTCGGGTAGCGGTAAATCTACGCTTCTCAATCTCATAGGCGGACTGGATCTTGCGGATAGCGGAGAGATAGTCATAGACGGCAAGTCGTCAAAGGAATTTAAGCAATCTGATTACGACAGTTATCGCAATACGTACGTGGGCTTTATATTTCAGGAGTACAATATTCTCGATGAATTTACGGTAGGCGAGAATATCTCTTTGGCATTAGAACTTCAGAGCCAAAAGAGCAATAGACAACGCCTTGAAGAGGTATTAAAAGAAGTAGACTTAGAGGGGTATGCTGACAGAAAGCCCAACGAGTTGTCGGGCGGACAGAAGCAGAGAGTAGCCATAGCAAGAGCGATAATCAAGGACCCGAGGATAATAATGGCAGACGAGCCTACGGGAGCATTGGACAGCGAGACGGGCAAGGCTATATTCGACACGCTCAAGAGATTATCCCAAGACAGACTTGTGATAGTGGTATCGCACGACAGAGAATTTGCCGAGCAGTATGGGGATAGGATAATAGAACTCGCCGACGGCGAAGTGATAAGCGACAGCGCAGAGGTAAGCGACAGCGCAGAGGTAAGCGACAGAGAGAAAAAAGAAATGCCGAGCGTAGAGTTAAAGAAATCGCGCTTGCCGTATAGACGCGCCTTAGCTATGGGCGGAAAGAGCATGAAGACAAAGCCCATAAGGCTAATGATAACTATTGTCTTATGTATTATCAGTTTTGCATTCTTCGGACTTGCAGATACCTTAGCGTCTTACAATACGAGTAAGGCGACGGTCAAGTCTATAATGAACAACAATTACGATACTTTAGCGGTTACGTCGGGTGGCGGAGCAGTAAAAAAAGACGTCGCTTATCTCAAAGAGAAGACGGGTATTGAGTTCTTAGGAGTTGCCACTTTCGGAGACAGCGCGCAAACTTTGCCGATAATTTACAGCAAGAAACTTAGAGGATCGAGCGGTAAAGACGTGTATTACAATCTCTCTTTGAGCGGGTACTTGCCAGCCGAGAAGATTATCGACGGCAAAAAGCATAAGTTAATAGCGGGAGAGATGCCCAAGAGCGATTATGAAATTGTGGTGAGCAAATATACTTATGAGCAATTTGCGCTGGGCGGGATACGCCTTACTGACGGCGAAGATACGGTTTATATCGAGCCGGAAGAGATTGCCACACTTCAAGACTTTGTAGACAAGGCTTATTTACAAGTGGAGATTCAAGACGGGCTTATGACTTGGAAAGTCGTCGGCGTGGTAGATACGCTGGAAGATCCCGACGGTAGATACGCCGTGCTTAAGCCAAATGCAAAGCGCGAGGGTATGTCTACAGAGAAATACAATATGCTTTCAATCGAGTGCAACGAATATTTCAATTATTCTTATCACTCAATAGGTTACGTTACGCAAAACGCTTACGATGAAATATGCGCTTTGCGCGGAGATAGCAGTCTTTTGGGAGTTGCTTCCAAAGGCAGTCTTACTTTGAGCAATTCGTCTAATCGCTATATGGGGTCGTTCGTAAACGTCGTTGACGACACGTACCTTAACGATTTCCAAATCGAGTGGATTGACGATACTCCTAGAACTGCGCTGAAAGATAATGAGTTGGTCATTGGCGCAAAGTTACTTGCGGAAATAGGTCAGGATATTCCCTCATATACTCAAGTGAGCGTCAATCAGACTTTTTTTGAGGGACTTGTTGATTTTTCTTCTTTTGGTCTTTCTTTGGATTCGCTGAAAGAATACGGAGGACTGTATATCGGCAGTTGTCAATACGCAGAGAGCGCAGACGACAACCAGATCAATGCTTTCAAAGAATTTATCAATTCCATCGGCAACAATCTTGACGAAGAAACGCGTCAAATGGTAAGAGCTTTGGCAGTAAGGACGTGTTTGGACAGCGTTGCTTACCTACAAGACGATTATCAGCTTGACCCATACGCCGAAGATTTTAGCGCATTGCAATGGAGATTGCTTTATTCAGGATATCTTTTGACGGAAAAATTCGATTTCTTCGATTTTGCAGATACTGTTCCCGGAGGCTATGCTGTCAACGTTGCAGGCGGACTTAGCGGAAGCGAAATAAAAGAGCAATTCGGTTTAGAGTTGTACAATAAGTACTTAATCAAAGAGATAAGCCAAAAGAATTTCGAGAGCTTGAAAGTTATATTCCACTACGGTAATGAGCTACAATTAGATAATTCGCTTAAAATCGTTGGTGTCTATAACGACTTAAGTTCTTCCCAGTCGGATATTTACGTAATTAACAACGTCGTTTACTCTTACGCGCAAAAGGCGCTTACTCCCGACTATGCATTTTTGATTGCGCCTATGACAGGCGATAAGCAAGTAGTCGAGAAGTTGGTGGATATGCATTACGGCAATGACGGAGAAAGCGTATACAGTATTCACAATTCTGTAATGATTGCAATGGCGCTTAAGGGAAGTACTTTTACTAAACTCGGCAATGTTTTTCTTTACGTAGGTCTGGCATTAGCGGTATTCTCAATCGTGCTTATGAGCAACTATATCGCAGTGTCTATCTCCTCGCAGAAAAAGCAAATCGGTATCTTGCGAGCTTTGGGTGCAAGAGGTTCCGACGTATTTGCGATTTTCTACAGCGAAAGCCTTATTATTTCCATAGTCAACTTCGTCTTGGCTACGGTTTTGGCTTTTGTCGCAAGCCTTGTAATCAACGCTAAAGTCGCAGGTGATTTCGGTCTGCAAATTACCTTTATGCTCTTCGGCTTTAGGCAGGTCATCATATTGCTGATAATCAACGTAGCGATTGCCGTTCTTGCAAGTCTGTTGCCAATCTATAGAATGTCCAAGAAGAAGCCTATAGATTGTATTTACGATAAGTAAAATCGTATTAGCTTAAGACCTAATCAATTATGTATTCAAACGATTGGTCTTGAGTTACGCAATAGTAAAGTTTGTCTCGAAGGTCGTAGATAGTTTTCGCATGGGGATGCCCATGTTTATTTCCGAGTCCAAACGAAAGAATGAACCCTCGCGCATGTAAATCTAAATTGTTAATATATTCCCAATTATCTGATGAGCCATGATGCGGTACTTGTAAGAATAAAATATTATTTTTATTTTCTTCATCATTAATAAAATCCAAAGCTTGAGTAAATTCTTTATCCAATACTGCATCGCCAGTTAAGACAGTGATGTTTTTATTTGAATTTTGATAAATGTCTATGTAATAGAAAGCGGATTTTAGCCTATTATAATATTTATATTCTATGTCCTGAACAGAATTTTGCGGATAATGTACCAATACGAGCGATGAAATATTCAATCCACCTTGCAATCCATATTTGTTTTTTCTTCCGAATATGTCTTCATATTCACTTGCTAATTCTTCTATTTTCTTTTTTGAGTGTAAAATAAAATCTATGATATCACTATCATTATAACTTTTATGTCCTCATTTTTTCATTAAACTATTAATTTAAAAATTCAAATCTGAAATTATTTCTTCATTCAAATGCCTTTGAAAAATCTTAAATTCCCAATACTTTTTTTTATTATTCGGGAAGCAAAATTCAATCGGGGCAGTAGCATTGTTTTCTCCTGTAATTATAACTTGCGTATTAATGTCAAGTCGGTTTTCTTCAATGCCGTATAATGTTTTCAATATCTTATAAAGCTCTCGGCGTCTTTGTTCATTGTCTTCTTCTATGTTGTCGCCAAAATCGTTGTTATTTTTGCCTTCCAAATCATAAAAAGCTATATATGCTAATACAAATCTCTTAAAAGTATCATCACCCATTATATATGGCAAATACAATTTATCGACACTACATTTGGTTAAAAGGTCATATATTCCGTTAATATGGTCTTTATGTAAGTGCGATACGACAATAAAGTCGATATGTGGTTTTGTATTAATACTGTCGCGCATCTCTTCAATATATTCTTCAATTTGTTTTTTGAGATAAAAATTTCTACTTTCGCTACCGCAATCGTATACAAAATTGTATGTGCCGTGCATGAGAGACCCTGTATAAAACAGCCCTTGTCCGACTCCTCGAAACTTAAATTTATTCATGGTTTTCTCCTTATGTAAAATATAAAACTTTGTCAGTCGTATATTAAGAATATTTACTTAAATACCATAGTTATAT
>JAIDUT010000097.1 GCA_029060065.1 Clostridia bacterium
AAGCAGTATTACGCCGAATATTGTTAGCGTCAAGTTGCCGCCGCCTTGTTTGTACGCCGAGAAGGTCTCTATCACGCCGACGAAACCGCAAGTACCCATTCCGCCGCCAGAAGGTCCGCACGCCAACTTAAACACGCAAGTTGAAAGCGGTCCGCAAATTACGCTGGCAATTACCGGTGGCAATAGTATGCGAGGATTACGCATTACGTTGGGAATCTGCAACATTGACGTACCCAAGCCTTGCGACACCAGTCCGCCCCAGCCGTTCTCCTTAAAGCTCATTACGGCAAAGCCCACCATTTGACAAGCACAACCTACCGTCGCCGCTCCGCCGGCTATGTACATAGCTTGTACTTGCCAAGTTTCTCCCGTAGCAATTATGGGAGCTGCAATGGCTACCCATATCGCCGCGCTTGACGTTGGCAGGGTCAAGAGAATACCCATAATTACAGCTACTATTATTCCCATGAAGAAGGGCGTAATATACGTAGCGTATGCAATCGCTTTGCCAAGCAAATTGACGAGTTGTATAAACGGCCACGACAAGAAAGCGCCGAATACCGCTACTATGAAAGCCACGAGCGGCACGAGTATGATATCCAGTTTAGTCTTACCTGCTACGAGTTTGGTTATCTCGCACACCAGTAGCGCCGTTACGTATGCGCCTATGGGATTTCCCGGTCGTACGCTGACGCCGAATGCGTCGGCCGTAGCAGGATAGAATATACTATTCAACAATGTGCTCAACGCCGTCGTATCCCAACCGGCTTTAATGACCGTGTCCGCCCATGCGCCTATAAGTCCGGCGACGATTGCGCTGAATATTACGAGTGGCGGCATCTTGAGTCTGTGGGCTATGCCCGCTCCTATGCCGGCGCCCATAAGAATAGAGGCAAGTCTACCTACGATGATGAAGTATCGTCCTACGGCATTCTTATCCGTAAAGACGTACTGCCCGAGCGCAACAAAAATCGTACCCGCAATGAGCGTGACGAAGAGTCCTTGCGCCATGCCTGTAAACGCGTCAATAAACCATCTCTTTGAAAGTTTTTTGGTAAAAGTCCAAAACTTGTTTTGATTTTTCCCGTTTTGGTTTTGTGGGGATTTTGAAACTACTTCTTCCACTTGGGCTTTCTGCTCTTCTTCGGCAGTGATAATAGGCTTTTCGTCCATATCTAAGCTCCCAATGTGTATATTTTATATTAGTAACATTATAGTAATTAAAAATTATTATGTCAAATATATTCGTTAAGTTTTTAACGTAAATATTTCTATGCTCACTTATTTTAATTTATCCAGATATTCGATAAGTTTTTCCGTCGTTTCTTCACTAATATCGTGTTCTATCTTGCAAGCGTCCTTTTCTGCCGTTTCTACGCTCACGCCCAATACGTCGGTTAGAAGTCTTGTCAATGCAACGTGTTTAACCGCAATTTTTTTTGCTTTTTTTCTTCCCTCTTCTGTAATCGTCACTTCTCCGTAACTGGGTTTGCTGACGTACCCCATTTCTTGAAGAATAGTCAATGCCTTGTTTACGCTTGGCTTTGATACACCCAAGGCATTGGCAATATCTACAGATTTTACCCTGCCTTTCTGTTCTTCGATAAATAATATTGCTTCTAAATAATCTTCACCGCTCTTATGTAGTTGACTCATGATTCTCCTTATTCTTATCGGTCTTGCCTTTCTTTGTCGTTACTCGTTTGACCTTCTTAGTATTATGTTTTGGCTTTTTAGATTTCTTGCTTTTTTCTTCTACCGAAAGTTCTTCAACAGAGGGTTGATAATCGTTTTCAAATCTTTCGGTAATATCATAATTTTCTACGACGTATCCTTCAAGTTCCGCGTCCTTTTGCATAGCCTCTTCTTTTGTCAATGTCATAGCCTCAATTGTACGCAAAAATCTATCTTTTGCCTTGCCCAACTTGTCCCCTACGGTTTTTTTACCTACTCCGGCATTAGGTCTGACGCGCGCCGTCGCAATATAACTACTCATTACGTTGCCTACATACTGCTTTACGCTCCTGTTAAGTTTTCTACCCCATATCCAAGTGGCAACGGATATAAATATTTGTATAACAGTAACGAACATAGCCAACAAGGAAATGACGAACATGAACTTGTCGCCGAACGTATTAAGTTGAGCGGATTTTACCAAGACCGTCAAAGTCAAACCTACGCTTATCAACTTGATAAGACGTCTTGCCATAACGAAACCTTTTTTGAAAAACTTGAAAGTCTTTTTATGTTTTGGCGAATACCTGATAAAAGTAATCGTAAAGACTATCAAGTATAAAATAAGGAATATTAAGAGAGTGATAGTGTACCAATCGAAAATTGCTCGGCTTATCTCTCCCCACTTTGTAGTATCAAAAGTAAAAGTAAGCCAATCTAAAAACGTATTTACTCCCTGACTTTTGAAGTATTTAACGCAATTAGATACTATTCTCACCATACAGTTAAAATAGTAGATAAAGAACATAAACAGCGAGAAGAACTTATAAATTCTTGCCGAAAACTTTTTGCCGTATTTTTTGTTCTCTATTGGCGCTCTTTTATTAGACGAACAATCCGGCTTTTCTCTGCTTGCTTCTTCCTTACCGACTATAGCTTCGTCTTCATGGATATTTTCGTTAGCATGCAATTCCATAATTTTATTATATCATAAAAAATAAGTTTGTCCATACCTTTGCTTATTTTTTTCAAATGTCAAAATAAAGTTTTTGGAATTTTGAAAAATTTTAGTTTTATCTATACACAAAAGTATAACATTTATAAGAATGTGAATACTCAAAGTAGCGAACGCAAACACGTTTAGCTACAAAAATGATTTGGAGGTGCAATATGTCAAGAGTAGCAAAAGTAAATACCGGCGAGAAACCTGGCAAGGGTTGTTATAGCTGTACGAACTGCGGTTTTGATCTCAGACTTGACGCTGGCGATAAAATGCCACCATGTCCCAACTGCAACAACACTTCTTTTACAAAGTGTAAGTAATTCAGGACTAGGTTTGCCTTCGGCAAACTTAGTACATAGGTAGTATTACGTTGTTTAATCGATAAAATTCTTTATAATTATATTTCTAAATAAAATCCGCAATAATTCCGTTCATAAGTTGAAGATATTCATATTTAATAGATACTTTGTTATCAGTAATTTCAAGATAGTTTTTGTTCTCTTTAATAGCTTGCGAATACTTATTCAAAAAGTCATATCCGAATCTTTGAGAAAATTCCGCCATATCAACGCCGTTTTCCAATCTCAAGGATAGCATTATATATTCGCTCTCCATATCTTCTTTGCTCAACTTTTGCAAGTCGTATCGATATTTACCCTCATCAATACCTGTATAATATTCTTCAAAGTTTTCCGCATTACGCCACCTTTCTCCGTCAATCAAAGAATGAGCGCCCATACCAAGTCCAAGATAGTCTAAACACTGCCAATACCGTAAATTGTGATACGAAAGCTTTTTGTTTTTGCAAAAATTAGAAATTTCATATCGATGAAAATTATACTTTTCCAGACAACGACAAGCATATTCGTAAAGTTGAGCAAGTTCGTCGTCAGATTTAGCAATAAGTTTGCCTTGTTCAATAAGATTTTTTAACTTCGTTCCGTCTTCTACGCTCAACATATAAACCGATATATGCTCAACCCCCAACTTTTCCGCTCTGTCTATAAAATATTTGACGTCGGATTTAGTTTGGTTTGGCAAGCCTATCATTGCGTCAACGCTCACTTCAAAGCCGAGTTCCTTTGCAAGTGTGACAGCATATTCAGCCTGCTTTGCATTATGACGTCTGCCAAGCATATTAAGTAAATCATCATTAAAACTCTGCACGCCAAAGCTCAATCTGGTAACACCTATCTCCTTGAGCGCAATTAGTTTTGCTTTATCAACCGTACACGGATTTGCCTCAATCGAAAATTCTTTGATATTGCAAGTAAAACCGTTAGAAATCTCTGCGCATATCATTTTTAATTGTTCTGCGTCTAGCAAGGTAGGCGTTCCACCGCCTAGATATATTGTGTCAACTAAATAATCTTGAGCATACTCCTTGCTAGCCATTTTGATTTGTTTGCAAAGATACTCAACGTACTTATCTCTCTGCGCGCAATCGTCGACAGACGATATAAAGTCGCAATATATGCACCGCGACTTGCAAAAAGGTATATGGATATATATTCCTAAACTTTTATTTTGCATACCATCACCCCTTCAGTCGCTATGCGACAGCTTCCCCTTGAGGGGACGCCAAGATAAGCGGTTGAGATTTCTCCATTAGCTTCGTTTCAGTCGAATTGACATTATATTATCTCCCTGCTTTCTACTTAAGGTTCGGCGAAAAGAGAAATAGGCAAAGAATAAAGCGATAGATTTTCCTAGCCTCTCTTCGAGCCGAACTATATCTTCAATATGGACATAAATGCTTCGCTCGGCACCTCTACAGACCCGACTTGGCGCATACGCTTCTTGCCCTCTTTTTGTTTCTCCAGAAGTTTCTTTTTACGGGTAATGTCACCGCCGTAGCACTTGGCTAGCACGTCTTTACGCATTGCCTTGACAGTTTCTCTCGCTATAACTTTACCGCCTATAGCCGCTTGAATTGGTATCTCGAAAAGTTGTCTAGGTATTACATCCTTTAACTTTTCGGCAATGCCTCTACCCCTTGCGTATGCCTTATCCTTATGAACTATTAAACTCAAGGCGTCGCATATCTCACCGTTGAGCAACATGTCTAACTTGACCAAATCGCTCTTCTTAAACTCGGCAATCTCGTAGTCAAGACTTGCATATCCTCTGGTACGCGACTTAAGTGTATCAAAGAAGTCGTATATTATTTCATTGAGAGGCATAACGTAGTCAAGACGAACTCTCGTTGTGTCAAGATACGTTAGATTGATAAACTCTCCTCTCTTGTCTTGACATAGTTCCATTATCGACCCGACGTACTCAGGCGGTGTGTATATAAACGCGTTGACGACAGGCTCTTCCATATGGTCGATATCGCCTGCAGGCGGTAAATTGGACGGATTGGATACGATTAGCTCTTCGCCATTGGTCTTGATTACTTTATACGATACGCTGGGCGCAGTTGTCACAAGGTCTAAGTCGAATTCTCTCTCCAATCTTTCCTGTATAATTTCCATATGCAAAAGTCCAAGAAATCCGCATCTGAAACCAAAGCCCAACGCCGTGGATACTTCGGGCTCATACATTAACGACGCGTCGTTTAGTTTGAGCTTTTCCAAAGCGTCTTTGAGATCGTTATACTTAGACCCGTCAGCCGGATATATTCCGGAAAATACCATTGGAGAGGCTTCTTTGTATCCATCGAGTGGCTTGGAAGTCTTGTCGCTCGCCATAAGAATAGTATCTCCCACTTTGGTATCGCTTACATTCTTGATGCTAGCGCAAAGATAGCCTACGTCACCTGCCGAAAGGCTGTCCTTTGATTGCATTTTAGGTACGAATACGCCAACTTCCGTGACGTCAAACTCCTTGCCTGTGACGCACATTTTTATTCTATCGCCAGCCTTAACTTCGCCGTCAAATACTCTGATAAAGGAAATAGCGCCTTTGTATGAATCGTAATAAGAATCAAATATCAAGGCTTTGAATGGCTTGTCAATATCCCCGCTCGGAGGTGGCAATAATTCTATTACTTGTTTAAGCACTTCGTCAATGCCAATGCACTCTTTTGCAGATATAAGCGGAGCGTCTTGAGCGTCAAGACCTATGACCTCCTCTATCTCAGCCTTAACCTCGTCAGGTCTTGCCGACGGCAAATCTATCTTGTTAATTACGGGAAGTATTTCCAAATCGTTGTCAAGCGCAAGGTAAACGTTGGTGAGCGTCTGCGCCTCTATACCTTGCGACGCGTCGACAATGAGGATTGCGCCTTCGCACGCTTTGAGAGAACGCGATACTTCATAAGTAAAGTCAACGTGTCCCGGGGTATCTATAAGGTTCAAAGTATACTCTTCGCCATTGTAAGTATACTTCATAGTTACAGGCGTGAGCTTTATAGTAATACCTCTCTCCCTCTCGATATCCATACTGTCGAGAAGTTGTTCTTTAGCGTCGCGCTTGGCGACAGTCTGCGTGACGTCCATAATACAGTCGGCAAGCGTGCTTTTGCCGTGGTCTATGTGAGCTACTATACAAAAATTTCTGATATTTGATTGATTTTTCGGCATAACTTCCTCAATCGAATTTTTTATAATAATATTATATAAAAAAATATAGATTTTAGCAAATATATTTAGTATAATAATAACAAGTAACCTTAGCCGTCAATAAAATTACAAAGTTATAACACTGTGTGATTTTATAAATTCCATGACCTTTAGAGTTCTACGGTTAATTAATTTAGGTGCAGATATGAATAGACAAAACTTGTTAAACAATCTAACCAAAAGAGGTTTTAAGCCTTTCTTCTTCGACAATCGCACAGAAGCGACTGACTTCATACTTAATCTTATACCGCCAAAAGCAAGCGTAGGTATTGGCGGAAGTATGACCGTCAAAGACCTTGGCGTAGACAAATTGCTTTATGAGAGAGGTAACTCCGTGTATTCCCACTCTCTCGTTGCGCCCGAGCAAAAAGAAAAAGTATACCAACTTGCAGGCTCGGCGGATTGGTACATATCTTCTACCAATGCTCTTAGCGAAGAGGGAGATTTCGTCAACATTGACGGCTCGGCTAATAGAATTTCCGCGCTTGCATTCGGCGTAAAAAACATACTCTATATTTTAGGCGCTAATAAGATTACACCCGACCTTGCCGGCGCGATAGACAGGGCGCGTAACGTTTCTGCTCCGCCCAACGCTAAAAGGCTCAATAAGAACACGCCTTGCGCGACTAGCGGACAGTGCTGTATGTGCGACAGCGACGACTGTATCTGCAACGTTACTTTGATTTCGCATCACCCAACGAGATATCAAGAAAACGTATATGTTGTCATTATCAACGAAACTTTGGGATATTAGGAGAAAATAATGAAAAAGGACACAAAATGGTTGACGTCTGTACCGGTGGCGCATAGAGGACTTCATAACAACAAAGACTTGCCCGAAAATTCATTGGGCGCTTTTGAGAATGCAATAAAACACGGCTACGGAATAGAATTTGACATATGGCGTACGCTTGACGGCGAACTTATCGTGCATCACGACCCAAAGCTAATTCGCACTTGCTCAAGAAAAGAAAAAGTTACCAATATTGATTCTTCCAAGCTCGAAGAATATAAGTTGATGAATACCAACTACTCTATCCCGACTTTTAAGCAAGTTCTCGACCTCGTAGATGGACAGGTGGGACTTGTGATAGAAATCAAACCGACAAAACTTGTCGAAGTCACATGTTCGCAAATCTGGGATACGCTCAAAGACTATAAAGGCAACTACTGTATAGAGTCCTTTGACCCGTACGTTGTGCGTTGGTGGGCGCAAAATCACCCCGATATTATTCTAGGACAACTTTGTGATTGGTATCCTTTCCATAGAATCTTGGTCAAGAGAATGAAGCAATACCGCTTCGTAGACTTTTTGGCAACCTCTATCAAAAATCTGCCAAGCAAATACTATCAAAAGATTTGCAAAGAAAATCCCGATATGCTCGTCATAGGCTGGACTATACGTACTCAACAACAATTTGCTTTGGCTGTTAAAAACGTGGACAATATCATATTCGAAACAAACGCCAAAAACGACGGATATATTACTCCGCCAAATACGACAAACGACTTCTGTCACAGAGAGAATTAGTATTAGAAATGAAATTCGCCTTCGGCGAATGAAATAGTCTAAACTCTATGAAATATTGTCTACGACAATATGAAATAAATAAGGACATAGCAAATTGCTATGTCCTTATTTGTTATGGTGTCGCAACGCTCCAAGTAGGAACGCCTGCGTCAATTTCTGTTATGACGATTCATTTGGGACACTCCTGTTCGGCGAGAAGGGAGTGGCGTAAGATTTTCACGAGCAAGAATTTCTTTCAGACGAGGAAACCGAACGCAGTCGTACTTGCCGTACGACAAGAGAGTTTGACAAAGTATGAGAGGAATTATTGCCGTGCAAAATTACGCCAGCTCTCTTCGAACCGAACAAACTAGTCAAGGACTTTTATTATCTTATCCTTGAGCATCTTTTTGCCCTGCTCCATTATAGTGTTCTTCATCTTTGAAGTAGCTACAACGGCTGTTACCACGCCTGCGCCGAAGCCAAGCATCAATCCGGCCTTCAACATTTATTCACCCCCTTGTTTTATTTTCTCTTGCATAGTGTGTACGATGGCGAGATTAATAATACAATTTGATGAATTTTGTCGGTGGTAAATTATGGCTTGTTATTCGCCTTTTTTCTTTTTATAGTCTTCTATTGCTTCTTTTATTGCCTCTTCCGCAAGAACGCTACAGTGTATCTTTTGAGGAGGAAGTCCTTCAAGTTCTTCGACTACTCTTGCATTAGTGAGTTGCAATGCTTCGTCGATAGTCATGCCCTTGACCATCTCCGTCGCCGTCGAACTCGTAGCGATTGCCGCCGCGCAACCGAAAGTCCTAAACTTAGCGTCGACAATTCTGTCGTCCTTTATCTTAAGAGAAATTTCCATTATATCTCCGCAAGCCGCGTTGCCTACTTTGCCCACGCCGTCAGCGTCCTCGATAAATCCCACGTTCTTAGGATTTGCGAATGCTTCTTTTACTTTATCATTGTACATCATAATATACTCCTTTATTTGTTGTAAAGCGGTGACATCTTTCTCAATTTATCTACCGTATTAACTAGTTTTTCTAACGTGTATTTTGCTTCTTCAAGCGTATTGTTTTTTCCAAAAGAAAATCTTATAGAACCGTGCGCCACTTCGATAGGTACGCCTATTGACAAAAGTACGTACGACGGCTCAAGCGACCCCGACGAACAAGCCGAACCGCTAGATACTGCTATCCCCGCCATGTCAAGGTGCATAA
The DNA here is from genome assembly GCA_029060065.1 of Clostridia bacterium. Lineage (GTDB taxonomy): Bacteria > Bacillota > Clostridia > Christensenellales > UBA3700 > RACS-045. The sequence goes on from JAIDUT010000097.1 coordinate 8,983, forward strand.
GTATAGATTCGCCCTCGATATACTTAAAAGAAAAGTTTGCATTAGAGGGCAATCTCTTGGAATTGTCTTTCGGTCCGTTATAATATATATCGTCTATATTTGCGATAACTTCTTTGACAAAATAATCTCTTATTTCACTGATATGCGCGTTGTTCTTTGCCATATCTTCTACCGCTATCTCTATTGCCTTGCCCATGCCAACGATTGCGGGAGTATTAATAGTCGACGCGCGAAGATTACGCTCTTGCTCTCCGCCGTCCATAAATCTCTCTATCTTCAAACCGTTACGTTTATAGAGCACGCCCACGCCCTTAGGTCCATAGAACTTGTGTCCGCTCATTGACAGTAAGTCGATATTATCTTTAACCACGTCTATGGGCACGTTGCCGACCGCTTGCACGGCGTCGGTATGGAATACTATTCCCTTGCTCTTCGCAATAGCGCCTATCTCCTTGAAAGGTTGAATTGAACCCATTTCATTGTTGGCGGTCATTATAGTTATAAGTATAGTGTCCTCTCTAATAGCTTTGAGTAAATCGTCAAGATTTATTATACCCTCGTTATTGACAGGCAAATACGTTACTTCAAAGCCTTGCTTTTGCAAACTCTCGCACGTTTTCATTACTGCAGGGTGTTCGATACAAGACGTAATTATATGTTTGCCCTTGTCCGCCTTAGCGTGAGCAATACCCTTTATTGCCCAGTTATCGCTCTCCGTACCGCCCGACGTAAAGTATATCTCGCTTGGCTTTGCGCCTATAGCCTTTGCTATCTTTTCTCGTGCCTCGTCTACGGCTTTTAGAGCTTGTCTGCCCAAAAAGTGTTGGGACGAAGCGTTGCCGTAAACTTGTCCGAAGTATGGCAACATCTCTTCTATTACTCTTGGGTCGGTATAGGTAGTAGCCGAATTATCCAAATAAATACACCTATCTTGTGACATATTACACCTCTTTTTTTATAAGACTCGACAGGGACATAGAGTCCAAACAGTCGTTGATTGCTTCAAATAATTTATTCCATACGTTGTAGGTCGAACAGTTGCACTTCCCCTCGCCCTCGCAAGGGTTGGTAGAACAACCGCACTTGCTGTCGCACTCGCCCGATAGACAGTCAATTATTACAAGTCCGTCCTCAAGCGCTCTTATTATTTCTCCCACCGATATATCTTCCGGCGCCTTGGCAAGAAAATAACCGCCGTTGGCTCCTCGGTTGGCGCATATAAGTCCTGCTTTTTTCAGCGTGGATATGAGTTGTTCAAGATACTTATCGCTCACTCCTATGCTAGACGACATTACGGATAGGCTTATTACTCCCTCTCCGTGGTGGTCTGCCATATAGCACATTGCCTTTAGCCCGTATCTGGCTTTTGACGATAATTTCATATCCACCTCACGTTACTTGGTATTCCTAGTAATTTACTAGGTATTATTTTACTCTATTGTTATTTGCTTGTCAACGGTTTTTATACGGATATGCAAAAATAAACGCCCCATTAGTTGAATACAACACTTGGGGCGCAATTTTATTACAATGACGTATTATTAAATACTTTTACAATAGTCAGACTATCTAATGATGTCGTTAGCGTAGATAGGATACTTCTTGCAAAGGTCAGCTACTTTCTTGGAGCAACGCTCTACGGCTTCTTCCTTGTTGTCAACGAGGTCGGCAATGCAATCTGCGATAACAAGCATATCTTCTTCTTTCATGCCTCTTGACGTAACGGCAGGAGTACCTATACGCACACCGGAAGTTACGAACGGCTTTTGGGTATCAAAAGGAATTGCATTCTTGTTGGCTGTGATATGAGCCTTGTCGAGCAACGCTTCGAGTTCTTTACCCGTCATACCCTTGGAAGTAAGGTCGATAAGCATCAAGTGATTATCCGTTCCGCCCGATACAAGGTTGATACCCTTATCAAGCAAAGCCTTGGCAAGTACTTGCGCGTTCTTAACAATTTGTCTTTGATAATTCTTGAAGTCCTCGCTCATTGCTTCTTTGAGCGCAACTGCCTTAGCGGCGATTATGTGCATAAGCGGTCCGCCTTGAGTACCCGGGAAAATTGCCTTGTTAATCTTGGTGGCAATCTCTTCGTTGTTGGTAAGAATAAGTCCGCCTCTCGGTCCTCTCAAAGTCTTGTGAGTGGTGGTGGTAACTACGTCAGCGTACGGCACCGGACTAGCGTGACAACCTGTTGCTACAAGACCTGCGATATGAGCCATATCTACCATAAGATATGCGCCTACGCTGTCTGCTATCTCTCTGAACTTCTTGAAGTCCAAAGCTCTCGGATATGCGCTTGCGCCTGCAAGAATGAGTTTTGGCTTGCACTCTTTAGCAAGTTTAGCCACCTTATCATAGTCAATCATACTGGTAGACTGCTCTACCTCATAAGGTACGATATTGAAATATTTACCCGATATATTTACAGGGCTTCCGTGAGATAAGTGTCCGCCGTGAGCAAGGCTCATACTAAGAACAGTATCTCCCGTCTGCAACAAAGCAAAGAAAGTAGCTAAGTTTGCGTTGGCTCCGCTGTGAGCTTGAACGTTGGCGTATTTAGCGCCGAAAAGTTCACACGCTCTCTCAATGGCGAGCTTTTCTACTATGTCAACGTGTTCGCAACCACCGTAGTATCTCTTTGCCGGATAACCCTCGGCGTACTTGTTGGTCAAGTGCGAACCTGCCGCCGCCATTACTGCAGGAGTAACGATATTCTCGCTTGCAATAAGCTCGATATTGCCCTGTTGACGAGCAAGCTCCAATTCCAAAGCGTCGCATACTTCGGGGTCTGTATCTCTGATAACCTTAAAATCTATCATAAGTGTCTCCTATATTAAATTAAATATTTTCTATTTGATTTTATCATATATCTTGCAATATAATCAACAAAATGAGCGTCATAATTTTTATAAATGACTATGTCATTTGAATTCCATAGTTCTTACTGCGTGTTCAAATATAGGCGCCCAAAACCAGCGATCTTTACCCAAACAGTTCCAAGATCCGATTCCCTGCTTGCCATTGTACGAGAAGAAAAACATCGCATTATAGATACTTTGATCCATACCCGCCGTAATGAAATCGACGAAAAATACTTTTTTCGGTTTATCAAGCAATTTCGCCTCTCCAAACTTTGCAGTAGTATATACGCTCTTGAGAGCGGTCAACATATTGCGACCGAATTCGAAGACGTCTTTTTCTTCCAGAGCGCCTTTGAAATTAAAATTGAGATTCACTGTGGTATCAGGCGTAGTATAAATATATTTTGGCGCATTGGTAGGATATTTTATTTTGCGAATTTCATCAGACATTACTATAAAATTACGAGGCATTATCGCAGTTATCGCGCCCTCTGCAATACTCGCTCTTACAAACTCAACTTTTGGCAACTGCGCGCCTTCAGGCATATCTGCTCTAATGTTTTCATAATTCAATCCAAACACGCCGTCGGTGAGAGCGCTACCGTTTACGGCAAAAGTAGTCCCGCACGCCGAACAATACGCTGTCTTGCAGTCATTTTCAAGATTCACCGGCGATCCACACTGAGTGCATCGAAGCGCCTCTGTATTTTTGCCTTTTCTTATGACAATATTGCCGTCATCTACATTTTCCTGTTGTCTACCGCAAACCGAACACACTCCGCCGAAATCCGTCGCGCCACCGCAATAACTGCAGATATAGCTCTTAAGTCTACCCTCGTCGCTGACGCTTACGTTCAAATTTGCATCAGACACAATTTTCACGGCGTCCTCATTACTGCCCTTATTTACGGAAACGCTTGCTCCGTAGTGAAAACGCTTTTTGCCGTCGACGTATAAATCTCCCGCAGACAATCCTGTCTTTTGAGCTATGACAGAAAGAATTTCCGCCACGTTACTGCATAGCGCGTTAAGATATTCGTCTTTATCTTTGCCACGTATATATGCTATATACAATTCTTCAGAATCGGATTCCCGTCCGTTTTCGTGAGTAAGATAAATTTCAAAAATATAAGCCGACTTCCAATCCGGTATTTCCGAACTCTTATCCGCGCTGTTGAACTGCGCTGTAAAAGAGAAATATTTCTCTCCCATTAGCATAGACGTAGCCCATCTATCCAGACATACGGATAGTACCGCTTTATCTACTTCGTCTATCAATGAAGCATTCTTTTTATATGCTTTATCTAAGTATTTGTGAGCATCGGAATCGGTATACTGTTCACAGACCGCATAACTAAAAAATTCTTTTTCAACGTCTTTGAAGCGTGAGTTCTTTAAGCCGTATATATATGCTCCAATTAAAGACGCAGAGTAATTTAGGTTCTTTATTGCGGTATCTAAATAATTAATATCGTCCCAATCAAGGGATTTATCTTCATGAATACGTTTGTTTATGTAATATGAGCAAGCCTCATCGTCGCCGTTTTCTACAAGATTGCGCAGAGTTTCCACACTAGCGCTTTCGTAAAACTCCTCTTGACGCTCTTGCGCGTCTGCAAGTTTTTCCATCTGCTCAAACATGCCCACAGCAACGTCCTCGCGCTCATTTTTGATTACGTCGTCAATTTGCTTTTTGTTAAACATATACAACCTCCGTTGATATTTATTAAAACACTATAACTTTTGTATGCGATTTCTTCTTTATAGATTAGTCTTTTTATCTATATTGAGCGCAAGTTCTTTGAGTTGTTTCTCTTCAACAGGCGCAGGCGCTCCCGTCATCAGACACGACGCATTTTGAACTTTTGGAAAAGCTATTACGTCTTTGATATTGTCTGTACCAGTAACCAACATTGTTAGTCTGTCCAGACCGAAAGCAAGTCCGCCGTGCGGTGGCGCGCCGTATTTGAACGCGTCAACGAAGAAACCGAATCTTTCCTCGATATCCTTTTGAGAAAAACCGAGAAGCGAGAAAATTTTCTCTTGCATATGCCAGTCGTGGATACGTATACTTCCACCGCCTGCTTCCTGACCGTTGATAACCATATCGTACGCGTTGCTACGCACCTTAAGCGGGTCGGTATCGAGAAGAGGTATATCCTCTACTATAGCGCTTGTGAACGGGTGGTGTACCGCAACGTATCTATCTTCTTCAGCGTCGTACTCAAGGAGCGGGAAGTCGACTACCCATAAGAAGTCGTATTTACTCTTGTCGTAAAGTTCGTACTTATCTGCAAGATAGCATCTCAACGCGCCGAGGCTGTCGAATACGACCTTGTCTTTGTCCGCAACAAAGAAAAGAATATCACCCTTTTGCGCGTCCATTGCCTCAAAGATAGCCTTTTGTTGCTCCTCGGTGAGGAACTTGAGTATTGACGAAGTCACGCTACCGTCCTCGCGTAGCATAGCGTACGCAAGTCCTTTTGCGCCGTAACTCTTGACGAATTCTCCGCAAGCGTCTACTTCCTTTCTCGTCATCTTGGAGCAAAGACCTTTTGCGTTGATAGCTCTTACGCTACCGCCGTCTGCAATAGCCCCAGTAAATACCGAGAATGAACAGTCTTTTACAATATCCGATAAATTTTTGAGTTGCAAATCAAAACGGGTATCGGGCTTATCGCTACCCCATTTCTCCATAGCTTCGCTATACGGAATACGTCTGAATTTCTCCGTAATATCCATACCCAGACATTCTTTGAATACCTTTTTAATAAGTCCTTCGGCAATAGCCATAACCTGCTCGTTGTTTTCTACGTAACTCATCTCGAGGTCTATCTGCGAAAATTCAGGTTGGCGGTTGGCTCTCAAGTCCTCGTCACGGAAACATCTTGCTATCTGGTAGTATCTGTCCATACCTGCAATCATGAGCAACTGCTTAAAAAGTTGAGGCGATTGCGGAAGCGCGTAAAATTCGCCGTTATGTACTCTCGACGGTACGAGATAATCTCTTGCGCCCTCGGGAGTAGACTTGCCTAAGAAAGGAGTCTCAATCTCCAAAAAGCCGTTGTCTGCCAAATAGTTGCGTACAACTCTGGTAATCTTATCTCTCATAACGAGTTTGGACTGCAAGTAATTGCGTCTTAAATCGAGGTATCTATACTTCAATCTCAACTGCTCGCCGACTTTCATATCTTCGGTGATTACGAAAGGCGTAACTTCCGCTTCGGAAAGTATACGCAAATCGCTCGCTAATATCTCTACTTCACCGGTAGGCATATTCTTGTTGATATTGCTTCCGCGACTTCTAACTTTGCCCGTTACTGCTATGACGAACTCGTTGCGAATTGCCGTAGCTTTATCGAATACGGCTTTGTCGACTTGGTCGTCAAAAGCTACTTGAACAACTCCGCTGATATCTCTCAAATCTATAAAGAGCAAATTGCCCAAATTGCGGTACTTTGCCACAAAACCCATTACAGTAACTTGCTTGTCAATATCGCTTCCGCGAAGTTCACCGCACTTATGCGTTCTCTCTAAACCGTTTAGAAAATCTACCATATTCCTTTCCTCTATATATTCTAATTATTATAATATTTTATCAGTATTACTTCTTACCTTGAATAAACTCCCCGAGTTTATTCAAAACCACGCTTTCTTGCTCACCTGTCTTCATATTCTTTACAGCTAACTTATTAGCTTGCAATTCGTCCTCTCCTATGATTACGACGTAGTCTGCCATCAACTTGTCCGCGTACTTCATTTGCGCCTTAAAACTCCTGTCCATTACGTCGAACTCTGCAGATATACCCTTTGTTCTCAAATCATTTGCGACTGTCAAAGCAATATCTCTTGCTTTATCGCACATAGGAGCAATATATACCGTCGGCGCGTACGGCTCGCCAATAGGAAGTCCTAGGCTTTCAAGTACCATAATAAGTCGCTCTATGCCCATACCGAACCCGACCGCCGGCGTAGGCTTACCGCCAACTTGTTCTACGAGGTCGTTGTATCTTCCGCCACCGCATACCGTACCTTGCGCGCCTATACCTGTTGAGATAAACTCAAAAACGGTGCGGGTATAATAGTCAAGACCTCTGACAATACGCGGATTAACCGTATAATCTAAACCTATCGAAGTCAGTCCCTTGCATACGCTCTCATGGTGCGACTTGCAATCTTCGCATAGATAGTCAATAGTGCTTGGAGCGTCTTTAACTATTGCTTTGCACTTCTCTTCTTTGCAGTCGAGTATTCTCAACGGATTTTTGTCAAGTCGCTCTTTGCAAGTAGCGCACATACCGTCAATTTTAGACGCAAAATATTCTTTCAATGCATTATTATAATCCTTGCGACAGCTTTTGCAACCTATAGAATTGATATTAAGTTGCAAGTCATTTACGCCGAGTTTCGTAAAGATACTCTTGGCAAGCGACATAACTTCTACGTCGGATTGCGGAGAATACGAACCGTAGAATTCTACGCCGAATTGGTGGTGTTCTCTCAATCTGCCGGCTTGCGGTCTTTCATATCTGAATACGGGAGTGATATAGTACATCTTGGTGGGTTGAGGAGCGTTGAAGAGCGAATTTTCTATATACGCTCTCGCCACGCCTGCCGTCCCTTCAGGCTTAAGAGTAATGCTTCTATTGCCCTTATCCTCAAAGGTGTACATCTCCTTGTTGACAATATCCGTCGTATCGCCCACTCCGCGCAAAAACAACTCCGTGTGTTCAAAGGTGGGAGTACGCACTTCATTTGCCCCGAAAAGTCTTGCGACTTCGCGTACGGTATTTTCAATATAGTGCCACTTGTAACTCTCGCTTGGCAATACGTCTTTTGTTCCCTTTGGTATGCTAATCATTTTCTGCCTCTTTACTATATCTTCTTAATTATTTTTTTAGATATTTCGACTCCACTGCGTTTCGCTCAATATGACGTCTAGCTGATTCTACGATAATAAATTAAATAATATCAGTTTCTCTTATCTCTTATTTTTTATCTCTTATCTCTTATTTCAAATACTTCACAGTATATACTTATTGAGATTAAGCTTTTTGATTACGCTCTCGAAGTGTTTATCTACAAAAGCCTTGTCTATAATCACGTCGGTAGGTCCTTGCATTTCGCATGCCTCATAGGATATATCTTCAAGCAAACTCTCCATCATTGTGTGCAGTCGTCTTGCGCCTATATCTTCTTTATTCTCGTTTTCTATCGCGCAAATCTTAGCAAGTTCTTTAATTGCGTCGCCCGTGAATTTAAGTTTAACGTCGTCCACGCCGAGTAGTGCCGTGTATTGCATCAATATTGCGTTGTCGGGTTTGGTCAATATCTCTTCAAAGTCTTTCTCGGTCAAACTGTCAAGTCTAACTGATATAGGGAATCTGCCCTGAAGTTCGGGTATCAAATCCGATACGCTTGCGATATGAAACGCGCCTGCGGCAATGAAGAGGATATGGTCGGTTTTGATTTGTCCGTACTTAGTATTGACTGTACATCCCTCGACTATCGGCAATATATCTCTCTGCACGCCCTCTCTAGACACGTCGTGACCGCCACTACTTCCACCTGCCTTGCTTGCAATCTTATCTATCTCGTCTATGAAGATAATACCCTCGTTTTCTGCTCTAGAAATTGCTTCTGCATTGACGTTGTCAGGGTCAATAAGTTTTTCCTGCTCCATTTCAATGAGTATATTCAATGCTTCTTTTACCGTAACTGTCTTAGACTTGGTCTTGCCTCCGCCCATCATAGAACCGAAGAGTTCGTTGATATTTATCTCCATATCGCTATTATTACTGATAGTCTGCTGTTTTGGCTTTACCGGTAAATCAATGGTGATTACGAGGTCGTCTACTTTGCCCTCGCGTAGCTCTTGCAAGATATAACCTCTCATTTGTCCGTCCGTTAAATCGGGATAGGCTTCTTTTCTCTTCTTAGTGATAGCCGGCACAAGTTTTTCTTCAGCTCTTTCTCGCGCGCGAAGTTCAACTTCTTTGGACTTCTCTTCCGTCACCATTCTGATAGACGCTTCTACAAGGTCGCGTACCATTGATTCTACGTCTCTTCCGACGTAACCAACTTCTGTAAACTTCGTAGCTTCCACCTTGATAAACGGAGCTTTGACAAGTTTTGCAAGTCGTCTTGCAATCTCCGTCTTACCCACGCCGGTAGGTCCTTGCATGATTATATTCTTGGGAGATATCTCCTCTTTTAATTCTTGTGGCAATCTGCTTCTTCTATATCTATTGCGAAGCGCAACCGCAACCGCCTTTTTAGCGCTGAACTGACCAATGATATATCTATCGAGTTCCGCAACTATTTGTTTTGGAGTAAAATTATTCATATCACACCTCCTCTACGATTATATTGTTGTTGGTAAATACGCAAAGTTCGCTGGCAATGACGAGAGCCTTGTATGCAATTTCTTTTGCCGAAAGCTTCGTTTCTTTTACCATTGCTCTTGCCGCCGCCAAAGCGTAGTTACCGCCCGAGCCTATCGCGCAAGCGTCGCCGTCGGGGTCTATAACTTCTCCGCTACCCGACACAATGAGCAAATTCTCCTTGTCTGCGACTAGCATCATAGCCTCTAACTTTCTCGGCAACTTGTCGTCTCTCCAGAGTTCTGCAAGCTCCACTGCGCTACGCATAAGATTACCGCTGTACTTTTGTAACATTTTCTCAAACTTTTCGCTTAGCGATATTGCGTCTGATACGCTACCTGCAAAACCTATTACTACCTTATCGTCAAAGATTCTCTTGACTTTCTTCGCCGTACCCTTGAGTATGACGCTTTGTCCCATAGTGATTTGTCCGTCACCTGCTATTGCAATTTTGCCATTGCGCCTAACCGCGCAAATGGTAGTCCCCATCATTTCCATAATTCACTCCTTTATTGCTTTGAGATAACTCTCCACATCGCCGATAGCGCGCAGAGAATATTTGAATTTCCTTTTCTTTTTGTCCCTCGGAGCATCGTCTAACGCAGGCAATATTCCGAAGTTTGCGTTCATAGGTTGATAATCCTCGTTTGGCGTGGAGATATGTCTTTGCAATCTACCCATTACGCTTGTCGCCGGCATTATTAAGTCGGCATTGCCGACAAGCCGTCTTGCCAAATTGATACCTGCCAAAAGTCCGCTTGCTACGCTCTCCATATACCCCTCGACGCCTGTCAACTGTCCTGCAAAGAATAGCAAAGGCTTATTCTTTACGCCAAATGCGCTGTCCAAGACTTTTGGCGCGTTGATAAAAGTATTGGCGTGCATTACTCCGTATCTCAAAAACTCGGCGTTCTCAAGTCCCGGTATCATAGAGAATACTCGCTTCTGCTCACCGAATTTCAAATTCGTTTGGAAGCCCACAATATTATAGGCGTTGCCCTCGCCGTCCTCTTTGCGAAGCTGTACCACAGCGTACGGTCTTTCCTCACTTCTCGGATTGCGTATGCCTACGGGTCGCAAAGGTCCGTACCTCATCGTGTCCACACCTCTGGAAGCCATGACTTCTATCGGCATACATCTCTCAAACACTTCAAATTCAAAGTCTTTGAGTTTGGCTCTTTCCGCATGAATAAGTTCTTCGTAAAAATGTGAGTATTCTTGCTTATCCATTGCGCAGTTGAGATAGTCGTCACCGCCCTTTCCGTATCTTGCTCCAAAGAATGCCTTGTCGTAGTCTATACTTTCTCCGTCAATTATAGGAGCTACTGCGTCGTAGAAGTTGAGGTATTCTCCGCCTAGAAAGTCTTGTATCCATTTAGCCATTTTATTTGACGTCAAAGGCCCTGTTGCTATTACCGTAGGAAGAGTATCGTCAATATTTTCTACTTCTTGTCTTATCAGCCTAAAGCCGTCAAAGCTGTTAAGCGCGCGCTCTACGCTCTCGCTCAACTTAACTCTGTCCACCGCTAAGGCTCCGCCTGCAGGAACATCGCAAGAATAAGCGCACTTCAATATTAGGCTGTCAAGTCTAGCAAGTTCGTACTTCAAAAGTCCCGACGCATTGTCTAGGCTTTGGGCCTTTAAGGAGTTGGAACACACCAATTCCGCTAAGCTATCCGTCGAGTGACAGGGAGTATTATTTACTCCTCTCATCTCGTAAACATCGACTTCAAAATCTCTTTTTAGAAGTTGATATGCACACTCGCAACCTGCCAAGCCTCCGCCTATTACGTTGACTTTCATGACTTTTGCTTTTCCTTGTTCTTTAAGATTACTTCAGGTACTTTGCTCTCTTCAACGTCCTCACTGTGTCCGCAATCTCTATTGGTACACACATATCTCACTCCGCTCTTGCCGTTGACCACTTTCATATTGCTCTTGCAGTCAGGACAGAGATACGGCGCAGGTAAATCCCAAGAGATAAACTTGCAAGCGGGATAATTGTTACAAGAAAAGAACGTAGCGCCTTTCTTGGAAATTTTCTTATACACGTCGCCTCCGCACTGCGGACACTTCGCCACCGGCTCTGATAAAGACTTGGTGTTGCGACACTTCGGGAAGTTGGGACACGCTAAGAACTTACCGTACTTAGAATCTCTAATAATCATCCTTGCCCCGCACTTGTCGCAAATTACGTCAGACTCTTCCGCCTTAGGCTTGACCTTGCTTCCTTGATGTCTGACTTCCAGCACTTTGTTGTGAAAATCGCCGTAGAAGTCGGCAATTACTTCATACCACTTGATATTGCCCTCTTCTATCTTGTCGAGATTTTTCTCCATATCAGCCGTAAACTGCGTGTCCATTATGTCGGAAAAGTCCTTGACAAGTTGGTCTACGACTATTTCGCCGAGTTCTGTCGGCTTCATAAATTTGCCTTCTTTCTCGATATAAGTACGCTTGTAAAGCACCGTTATAGTCTTTTCGAACGTGGACGGTCTTCCAATGCCGTTTTCTTCCATAGCCTTTATGAAAGAACCGTCTGTATACCTTTGAGGAGGTTTGGTAAACTTTTGCTCTCCGGCAATATCTTTAAGAGTAAGTTCCTCGCCTTCGTTGAGATTTGGCAATTCCTTGCTATTCTCTTCTTTTTCGGTATTACTCTGGTACGCTTGCGTAAAGCCTTTGAATACGCAGACTTTACCTTTAAGCGTATATCCGTATTTCTTATCGCTTTGAGATACGATATGCACAGTCAATGTATCGTATTCCGCATTAGCCATTTGCGACGCAACAAATCTATCGTATATTAATTTGTATAATTTATAATCGTTACGCGCGAGTTTATCTTTTAGCGACTCCGGCGTACGGGAAAGCGTAATTGGTCTGATTGCTTCATGGGCGTCTTGCGCGCCTGCTCCGGTAGCATAGACATTTGGCTTTTTGGGGCAATAGTCCTTACCGTAATTTCCAGCAATAAAGTCAAGCGCTTCTCTTTGAGCCTCGGCAGATACTCTCACACTGTCAGAACGAATATAGGTGACGAGCGCAACGTGACCTTCGCCCTCTATCTCCACGCCTTCGTATAGTCTTTGGGCAATCTGCGTAACCATCGACGCGCTAAATCCCAGCTTAGAAATTGCGTCTTGTTGCATTGTAGACGTAGTAAACGGCGGAGCAGGTTTGGAGAAAGATTGCGCCCTCTTAACGTTGTCTACCAGCCATTTTCCAGTCTTGCTTCCGTTAATAACTGCGTCGGCTTGCTCTTTGCAAGTGACTTTTACTTTCTTATTATCAATATCTACGAATTCGCACTTAAAAGAATTTTTCTTCTTATCGCCGACTGCAGTCTTGTCTTTGACAAGCTGAGCATTGATAGTCCAATACTCTTGAGGCTTGAAATTCCTAATCTCTCTTTCTCTGTCGACTACCATTTTGAGCGCAACCGACTGAACTCTGCCTGCCGACAGACCGCTCTTGATTTGACGCGATAATATAGGAGAAAGTTCGTATCCCATCAATCTGTCGAGAACTCTTCTCGCCTGTTGAGCATCTACAAGTCCCATATTGATTTCTCTGGGATTATCCAAAGCCTTTAATACGGCTTTCTTGGATATTTCGTTGAATACGATTCTCACGTTCTTATCAGTGATGTCGCACACGTTGGCAAGGTGCCAAGATATTGCCTCTCCCTCTCTATCGGGGTCGGCTGCGAGATATATGGTATCGCACTTCTCGATTTCTTTCTTAATCATATCTATAGTCGCCTGCTTGTCGGGGCTGACTATATACTCCGGCTTAAAATTGTTGTTGACGTCAATGCCCATTGTCTTTTGAGGCAAATCGCTGACGTGTCCCTTGGATGCTACCACGTGGTAACCGCTACCCAAATACTTTGATATTGTTTTCGCCTTATGAGGCGACTCTACGATTATAAGTTTCATCTCCACTCCTTTTATTAAAGCTGAGGTATGATTTCAAAATAATTTCCCTGCATCTTTCTTATTATTCCCAATATCTCTAATTGAGAAAGTACGCTTGACAGCTCTCCTACGCTTAAACCCGACTTCAACAAAATTTCGTCAAAGTGAAGCGCTTCGTCCTTGAGTAAGTCTACTATCGCTTGAGCTGTAAAGTCAAGTTGAACGACTTCCTGAACGTCTTTTTCAGACGTCTTTCCCAGTGCCGATATTACGTCTTCTGGCGAAAGCGTAATTACCCCTTGCAACTCCTTTATCTTTTTGTTGCAACCTGCGCTCGTCGGCGAGAAGATATTGCCGGGAACAACAAATAATTCTCTACCTTGCTCTATCGCATAGTCTGCAGTAATAAGCGAACCGCTTTTATCTCCGGCTTCCGGTATAAACACGGCTTGCGACAGCGCGCTGATTATACGGTTGCGCTCGGGAAAATGATACTGCAAAGGCTTAGTTCCCATGGGATATTCGCTAATGACAAGTCCCGTCTTGGCAATTTGCATTTGCATATCTAGATTTTCCGAAGGATAACACATATCAAGTCCGTTTGCCACTACCGCCACGGTAGGCGAATTGTTTTCAAGACTTATTCTATGTCCTATGCTGTCAACGCCCCTCGCAAGTCCGCTGATTATCTTCAATCCCGACTTAACGAATACGGGCGCAAAGTTTTGCATTACGTTCTTACCGTATGTACTTACTCTTCTCGCGCCTACTACGGCAAGTAAGTCTTTGCTATAAAACAAACTCTTATCGCCTTTATAATAAAGCGTATACGGCGGGTCGTAGATATCTTTAAGCGAATCTGGATAATCTTCGTCTACAATAGTGATTACCTTTATTCCCTCTTTTTCCATTTTGGCAATCATATTGTCCGCGACGGAATAGTCATTGTACAACTCGCATGGTCTGTCCACGCTCTCAAAGCGTTTTCTTCTCGCGCTATACCACTCCACTGTCGAGAGCATTATCAATGCCTTTTGGTCGTTAGTGTACGTCATATTCTCTCTCAATCCCAATACTTCCTATCCAAAGAACGGTATTGTATCGCTTCTGCCACGTGCTTAGACAAAACTTCAACCGAGCCGTCCAAATCTGCAATCGTCCTTGCAACCTTCAAAACTCTCGTGCTTGCTCTTGCAGTCAAATTCAGTTTAGTAAAAGCGTTCTTCAAAAGCGTTTCGCCCATCTTATCGAGAACACAATAACTCTTGACTTGCGCATTGGTCATCTCGTCGTTGGTCTTGGTTTTAGTCCCCGCATATCTTGTCCTTTGAATAGCTCTCGCCTTTTCCACTCTCTCCTTGATAACCGCGCTACTCTCGTTGGGTACGCTACTGCGGAAGTCGTCGTAAGATATACTGTCTACTTCTATTTGCAAATCAATCCTGTCTAGTAACGGTCCCGATAATTTAGATATGTATCTATGTATTTCCGACGGCGTACATTTGCACTCTTGCGTCTTAGAACCGAGATTACCGCACGGGCATGGATTCATACTTGCGACCAACATAAATCTTGCGGGATACTCCAGCGTGCGTTTTGCTCTCGACACGACAGCTACTCCGTCCTCAAGAGGTTGTCTGAGAGTTTCGAGAGTGCGACGTTGGTACTCAGGCATTTCGTCCAAGAAAAGCACTCCGTTGTGAGCAAGACTAATTTCCCCGGGGCGGGAATTTGCGCCACCGCCCATAAGCGCCGGAACCGTCGCCGTATGGTGAGGCGTACGGAAAGGTCTGTTGACAACTATACCTACGCTGTTGTCCAAGATGCCTGCAACCGAATGTATCTTCGTCACTTCTATCGCTTCTTCAAAGGTCATGTCGGGCATTATTGTAGGCACGCACTTTGCCATCATAGTCTTGCCTGCTCCGGGCGGTCCTATCAAAAGCACGTTGTGACCGCCTGCGACAGCTATCTCCAAAGCTCGCTTAGCGACCGTCTGTCCCTTAACTTCGGAAAAATCAACGTTGTATTTATTCGCCTTGGATATAGCTACGAATTCGCTAGTTTCTAACGGCTTGACCTCGCTCTTACCCGTTAAAAAGTCTACGACCTCGGCAAGTTTGTCAAAAGCGTAAACCTCGATACCTGAAATATAACTGGCTTCTTTTGCGTTCTTTGAGGGTAAAATAAACTTTTTGTGTCCGTTTTGAATTGCCGAGATTATGAGTGGCAGTACGCCCCTAATTGAATTTAACGACCCGTCTAACGACAACTCTCCGAGAATTATAAAGTCTTTATATGTATCGCTTTCAATCTCTTCGTTGGCAATGAGAATGCCTAAAGCAATCGCTAAGTCAAAGTGCGAGCCTTCTTTCTTGGTATCCGCAGGCGCAAGATTAATAGTGATCTTGCGTATAGGATATGTCAAAAGACTGTTCTTTATAGCCGACCTCACTCTTTCTTTCGACTCTTTGATAGCCGTATCTGCCAAACCTACCGTGTCGTAGGCAGGCAGACCGGCATTAAGGTCTACTTCTATAGAAACTTCATATCCCTCTACTCCGTTGAGGGCGTAACTCTTGGTCTTTGCGAGCATTACCTTATCTTGCCTTTTTGTTTTTCTTCTTTGAATTTACTTTTTCTGCTTTTGCAACAGGCGTAGCTTTCGCTTCTTCCTGCGTATCGTCGGAGATATCTCTCTCTTTTTCAATAAGCAATACGTGGGAAGCTAAAGTCATATCTACAGCAACGTAAAGCAAGTAGAACGTCGCAAGCAATGTCACTATACTGAATATAATCAAGAACGCGTCCTTGCTTTCAAAGTCAAGGAGAGTTGCATTGTCTACTCCGCTGATAAATCCGCTTCTGGAGAATAGTTGCGCAATATTGAGGAATGACAACGTGGCAAGCGCGCCTGCTCCGATATAAAGTCTGATGTCGGGAGTGATAATGAGATATATCAAGATGAGTACCAATCCCATTGGCAAGGTTTCCACGTTACCTTGAGCGCCGATAACCGAATATGCAATAAGCATAACTCCCGACAACAACACTAGGTCAAGTCTATTTGCCGTCCTGATATAGTGATATACGACGTACGCGCTCATAGCAATGACAAAGAGCCAGTTGCACATATCAAGGAACAAATTATCAGGTCTTATCTTACCGCCCGAAGCGAATATCGAATACAGATTGAATGCATTGTTGGATAGTTTCGGATTGGCAGTAGCAAAGAATTGATACATCTTGGAAAATACGCAGAATACGTCGCCCTTTGCAACCTGATTCCAGCAAAGTGGCAAAGAAATCAAGTAGAATCCTACGAAGCAACATGCCATTGTCACCGCCGTCTTGACAATCGACGACTTATCTGTGACGAGCGCGTAAATTTGATACAGCAGTATGACCGGTAAAAGTATCAACGCGTAATTGCTGAAAAACAAAGCCAAGGTATAGAACACACCCGTCGATACGTATTTCTTTTGGAGCATAGCAAGCGCCATTGCCACCAAAAACGCGATAGCAATACATTGAACCGAGCCGTACAAACTGCCGAAGATAAAGAACACCGGCAAGATTGCGTAAATAAATCCGTAGGTCGTAGCCATTCTCTCGTTCTGATATTTCGACGCGCATGAGAAAAGCATGTAACATATCGTGAGATCTGCAATCATCATAGGCATTCTTACCAAAATAGAATACCCTACGTTCTCCATATTAAGCGCCTTTCCGAGAAAACCGAATATTCCCATAAGCCATACTATGCCTTGCGGTTCATAGACGTAATTGTCATAATACGACATAAAGCCCTTGTCCGCAACTCCCTTTGCAAGGTTGACCATTTCGTTGATAACCGAATTACCCTCTGCCGTCGCAAGTATCGTAATAAATCTTACGACGAAAGCAGTTAGAAGTACGTAGATAAATCTTGCAGTATTGCCCGTCATTACGTTGAGGAACTTGTCCCCGCCCGTAACGCCGTCGTTGGGACGCATTCCGACTTTGTTTTGAAGTATGCTTTTTATCATAAAGAACATTCCCACAAGAATACCTGCAGAAATAATCGTAAACATTACGACGAAAGTAATAGAACCGCCGTCAGCCATGTCGTAGCCCTCTTTCATACGCAGGATAGCAACTTCTTCTTCGTCCGGAGCGCCGTCAACTTTCTGAAGCGAAACGTTATCTATGGAAACGTCACCGCTACTGCTAATGTCATCTCTGCCCAACGCCACCAAAAGCTCGACTTCGCCTTTTACAGCCGACGTAAAATATTGAGTATACTCTTGCCAACCTTCCGTGGTCTGCGTCGTCAATACGCCTATAGTGTCTACAGCGCCGTTTATAAATACGCCTGCCGAACCGGAAATGGGGTCCTCAACCTTGATGTAAGCAGTGAGTTTGTAAAGAGCATTCTTTTCCAAATTTACCTTTTGTGAGATATAATAAAAGCCCGGCGTCGACAAATTAAAACGCAAATATCTCTTGCCGAGCGAAGAATCGTATTCGCTTGATTGAGACTCGTTGCGTACCCAACTTACATCAGTGCCGGGATTGATTGTCCATCCATCGGCAATTTTGTCTTGCGAATTATAATTTTCAAATCCGCCGTTGACAACGATTTCTGTGTCGTAATCAACTTTGTTGCTGTTGCACCCCACCAATGCCACTAATGCAATGAGCGCAATCAACATGATAATTAAGAGTTTTTTGCTTTTCATGGTTATCCCCTTGAAAGATATTCTTTTATATTCATAATAAATGATTATTGTCAATTTGACAAGTAGATAAATATAATTTCTTAAAATTATTATAATATTATAATATAATAAACAAGGCGCTTGATTATTAGCCGGTCATAAGTCGTACTAAATTATGCTAAGTTGTTTACTTTAATACGTTACCTGTCTTTATTATAAATCTTGAAGATATAAGAGCTGTATGAATTCTTACAGCTAGATCATAAGCATTGTCGTAATTATAATTGCCACTGATAAAGATTTTACTATTCTCACTCATCTTGTTTACAGTCGGCGCCAAGATAAACTCATCATTTATCCAAATCGATATTCTCCTATCGACTAAAGCACTCGTAACTATTTGCATTTTTTTAGTACCCTCCTCCGTGAAGATGAGCTCTAACTTATAAAAATCATAGTCTGAATCATAGACTACGGTGACATATTTAATATCTGCGGACGTAATTTTTGAATCAAGTTTAACTACGCTGTTAATATCGTCAAAAGAACAGTCTCCGTCTGCGCCGTCAACATACTCTTTGAACTCTAATGTTATCAAACTAATCAAATCTAATATTTTTTCCGGCGCATCGTCACTTAGAATTACTATGCGTATTCTTCCATTTTCTTTTGTACAATAAGTCTCAGTATATCCATTGCGCAAAAACAAGCCCATAAACTGATATCCAATTTTCTCAAGCAAAGATCCAATACTGTCTCTTTGCTGTTGTGAAAGTTCATCATAATAATCATAATCATATACTGCGCATAAACTTCCATTAACGACAATATCTATGCCGTAATTAATCTTTTTGTCGCCATCACACCCAGCTAGCGACACTATAATGACAAGTATTAACAATAAAATAGCCAATAGTTTTTTATTTTTCATTTTAGTTTTCCCTAAAAAAACGCGCGTCATTATGACGCGCGTTAAACTCGAATTATTTAACGATTTCTCTAAGTCTTGCAGCCTTACCGAACTTATTACGCAAGTAATAGAGTTTAGCTCTTCTAACTCTGCCGTGACGAACTACTTTGATACTGTCAATCTTTGGTGAGTGAAGCGGGAACGTTCTCTCTACGCCGATACCGAAAGATACTCTTCTTACGGTAAAAGTTTCTCTTATGCTACCGTTCTTGAAAGCAATGATTACGCCCTCAAAAGCCTGTATTCTTTCCTTGTCGCCTTCCTTAATCTTAACGTTGACTCTTACAGTGTCGCCGATTGCAAGTTCAGGAAGATCTGTGCGCATTCCTTCTTTTTCTACGATGTCTACAATATTCATTTGACTTACCTCCATTTTGAAACCAAATATTCTTGTACGGTCTGGGATTATATCCGACAGAGGAATATCCGAAGTCATTGACTAGACTATTCTATCATTAAAAATCACTTAATGCAAGCGTTTTTATACAGTTTTGGGAATTTTTTAACAGTTTTCTTAACAAGAGTCCTACTTTGTCATTTCGAGCGTAGTCGAGAAATATTTTGTCACCGCAACCGTAGTGGAGAGGTCTCTACCTTTTTTAATTGGTTGAGATTTCTCCATTACGCTATGCTTCAGTCGAAATGACATAAAAACGATTGTCTCGACCGCAGAGATTAGTACAATTTTCGTCCGTGCGAGGGCGAGACGAAGTCGCCAAGTGTACTTCACGTACACGTCGACTTCTCAAGTCCCGATGTTAGGGCGGAAGGTGTGCTGATATATGCGGTCGGCTTACAAAGTAAAAGCGTTGTGAGTATATATAACCTCTCCTCGCAAAATCTCCACAACGTCAAATCTACAAGGACAGTTGTAATTGCGAGTTGCAGACAAATACCACTGCGCAGTTCGGATAATGCGTTGTACTTTATAAGGAGTAATACTCTCGATAGGCATTCCGAACTTGGTATTATCTCTTGCCTTTACTTCGACAAAAACGATAGTATCTTTATCTTTTGCAATAATATCTATCTCCCCCACCTTTGTCTTATAGTTGCGTTCCAAGATAAGATAGCCTTGTTTTTTTAGATATTCGACGGCAATGTTTTCGCCCTCTATACCCGACTTTCTATTGTTCATAACCTAACCTTAATTGACAAAGTTCTTAATAAAGCTCTTGCGGTGAATTGGACAAGGTCCTATGCTTTTTAACGCCTCGATATGCTTTGCCGAGCCGTATCCTTTATTCGACGCAAAATCGTACTGCGGATATTTTTCGCTCATTTCAATCATATATCTGTCCCTAGTTACCTTTGCGACTATTGACGCGCAAGCAATAGAATAACTCTTGGCGTCGCCTTTAATAATCGGCTCGATTGGATACTTGCAATCGAGATTTACGGCGTCAATCAGTACGACGTCGGGAGGAATTTCCATACCGTCTATAGCCCTTTGCATACACGACTTAGTAGCTTGCAAAATATTAATTTCGTCTATTACTTTTTCGTCTGCCCACTCTATCTTACACGAAATAGCTTTCTGCATAATTTTATCGTATAAAATCTCTCTGTTTTTCTCGCTTACTTTCTTTGAATCATTGACGCCCTGAATAATATCTTCCTCGCCGAGTGGCATTATTACGCAAGCTACGACTACCGGTCCAGCTAGCGGTCCTCTGCCCACTTCATCGACACCGGCAATATATTTTTTGCCCATACCGATATATTTTTTCTCATATTCAAGCATTGTAAAAGTATCGTGTTTAGTCCTTGCCATAGGCTTATCCTTTAGTATTTTCGATTAGTAATCAGTTTATGATATATTTCATTTAGTATGTTGGATAATCCAACATTATTTTGCCTAGTTTCTGACTTTTGAAATCATTCACAATAGCCTTTGCCGTGCGGTCGTAATCGTATCCCTTTTTGCCAAGTAAATACCCTCTGCTCTTGGCTATATCGTCGAATACGGCTACCATATCGTCGTCGATTTTTTCTATCTTATACCTCTCGCAAAACGCATTAGGACAATGCTCTTTGCAATACTTGATAATTTCAATCGCTAAGTCGTCTAGATGTAATATATCTTCCTTTATCGAGCCGATAAAAGCAAGATGCAACGCCTTTTGTTGGTCCTCAAAGGCGGGCGGAAGCGCTCCCGGAGTATCCAAAAGTTCTATTCCCTCCGCAAGGCTTACCCACTGCTTTCCCCTAGTTACGCCGGGACGGTTGCCAACCACTGTTCTTTTATCTTTACATAGGCAGTTGATAAGCGTAGATTTACCCGTATTCGGCACGCCGACAACCATTGCCCTTATGCTCTTCTTTGCTCCCTTTTGCGCGTATCTCTCCAGCATATCGGCATTTATAGTACGTAATTTATCAATAATCAAATTGCGCTGTCTACCTGTTATATTGTCTGCTACAACAAAGTTTTTACCGACCTTGTTGAAATACTCTATCCAGGTCTTGACGTCTTTTTGTTCGACTAGGTCGCTTTTAGTAAGGATATATAATATAGGCTTGTCCTTTATCAAATCGTCGAACTTGGGATTGATACATGAGGCTACCGCTCTGCAATCAAGAACATATATCACGCAGTCGACTTGCTTGACGGCCTCTTGCATCATGCGCATAGCCTTTGTCATATGCCCGGGATACCATTGAATATGCATTAGTATCCTCCTTCTTCAAACATCTTGTCGTATAAATCGAATACTTCAAAAATAATATTATCGTCGGTAATTTCGTCGAGTTTTTGTCGCTTTTCATCGACTTCAAAAACCAAACCTGTATTCTCGATATTGCCCAAGTCATAGTCTTCTTTGCGTACCAAAATAGCGTATAACTTCTTATCGTAAGGAATTAAAGCCATTTGCTCATAAGCGTGGATAGAGCCGTCTTTATCGCTTTTAAGATATATGGTTTCGTCATTTTCTTCGTCAAGCAACTGCTCTATTGCGTTTTTGTACTCCATAACTATTCTCCTTTTTTGCCCTTTCCCTTTTGTTTTTTCTCAAGCGTCGGCAATATCTTTTGATATAAGTCTTCTCTTCTTTGACGAGTAATCTCTATTTGCTTTTGGTATCTCCACTTTGCTATCTCCGCATGATTACCGCCAAGCAAAACTTGCGGTACTTCTCGCCCCTCAAATACCGCCGGACGGGTATATTGCGGATACTCCAAAAGTCCGCCGGCAAAACTCTCCTCGCTCGTAGATTCGCTACTGCCAAGCACACCGTCCACATATCTGCTGACAGCGTTGATGAGTACCATTGCAGGTAATTCTCCGCCAGTCAAAACGTAGTCTCCAATGGATATCTCCTCGTCAATATCCATTTCGATTACCCGCTCGTCTATGCCCTCGTAACTTCCGCATACAAGCAATAATTCTTCCTCTTTTGCAAGCCGTTCGACAAGCTCTTGGTTAAGCGTAGCTCCTTTAGGCGAGAGATATATCCTCTTTGCCTTATGCTCTTTGTCCAATGCGAGTATCGTGTCGTGTAAAGGTTGAGGCGTCATAACCATACCTGCGCCACCCCCAAAAGGAGCGTCATCAGTCTTTTTATGCTTGTCCGTGGAATAATCTCGTATATTGGCAATCTGCAAGTCAAGCAAACCTTTTTGTTTTGCCTTGCCAAGTATGCCTATATCGAGAGTGGAAAACATCTCGGGAAAAATTGTAGCAACTTTAATTTTCATTCTTTCTCAACTTCTATCAAAATATTGTAAAAAGTCGGGCGCATATCTCCCGACAATCATTCTTCATATACTACAAGGTCATTCCATGCTTCTTTATCAAGCAAAATTCTTTTGTTATCGATGTCAACTTGTTTGATAATTCGCTCGATTGCGGGTATCATAGCGTTGCCTTTAGACGTGGATATGACGTATACGTCGGCTGAGCCGTATTGCAATACGTCTTTTAACTTGCCTATTCTCTCGTCGCCTGCGTAGACTTCACAGCCGATAACGTCGACAATAAAATATCTATCTTTTGGCAAGATTGTAGCGTCCTTTCGCTCTATCCGAATTTCTTTATCTCTCAAAAGTTCCGCGCTATTGCGGTCGTCTATGCCGTCAAAAGTCATAAAAATACCGTTTGGCAAAATTCTTACGCCTTTTACTGCGTAAGCCTTAGAGTCAATATACACGCTTTTGAGCTTTTTGAATCTATTAACGTCGTCAGTCAAAGGAGATATTTTGACTTCCCCTTTGACACCTTGCGCTTTTGAGATATATCCGATAGTAAGTCTATCCATTACTTTTCGATAATTTCTACGGATACCTTACGGCTGTCTTTACCGCTACCTGCCTTTACGATTGTGCGAATAGCCTTGGCAATTCTGCCTTGTTTGCCGATTATCTTGCCGATTTCTTCTTTTTCTGCATAGATATTGATTACCGTAATGCCGTCCTCGACTTGCGACTTGACTTCAAAAGCCTCTTTGTTGTCAACGAGTTCGTTTACGATAAATCTTACCAATTCTTCCATAATATCCTCTATTACTTAATGATATTTTCTTTCTTCAAAAGACCTCTGACCGTATCGGTAGGTTGAGCGCCTACTCCAAGCCAATAATTAGCTCTTTCGCTGTCAATCTTTATTTCTGCAGGATTCTTGGTAGCGTCATAATATCCGATATTGTCAAGATATTGTCCGTCTCTTGCCTTTCTGCTGTCGATTGCTACGATACGATAGAACGGGGTCTTCTTTGCGCCCATTCTTGTAAGTCTGAGTTTTACTGCCATAATAATTTCTCCTTTTTGTGCTACGTCTATTTTATAGTCGTATTTTGTATATAATATTTTTTTATTTATCAAATTTAATCTCGGTTGAAATTTCTCCGCTACGCTTCGCTTCGGTCGAAAAGATTTTGACAACTGTCATATTGAGCGGAACGCAGGTAGTCGAAGGGTCTAATCCTATTACATCTTAAAACGGAAACTTGACACCCCTCATTCCACGTTTCCCCATATTCGCCATCTTCTGCATCATTTCTTGCGTCTGGGCAAACTGTTTAAGGAGCGCGTTGACGTCTTGCACGTTGGTACCGCTACCCATTGCTATTCTCTTCTTTTGCGATGACTTAATAATTTCGGGATTGCGTCTTTCCTTGACGGTCATTGACTGAATTATCGCCTTTGACTTGGCAATCTTGCTCTCGTCTATATCAACGTTCTTGCCGTTGAGTTTGCCGGCAAGTCCCGGTATCATTGATATCATTTGCGACATATCGCCCATATTCTTCATCTTTTCCATCTGCGAGAGATAGTCCTCGAGAGTAAAAGAATTGGTTTTCATTTTCTTTTGCATCTCTAATGCTTCTTGCTCGCTGAATGCCGATTGCGCTTTTTCGATAAGTGTAAGCACGTCGCCCATACCAAGTATTCTCGACGCCATTCTATCGGGATAGAATATCTCTATATCGCTTAGTTTCTCGCCTACACCGCAAAACTTGATTGGCTTGCCCGTAACGGCTCTTATCGATAGCGCCGCGCCACCTCTGGTATCGCCGTCGAGCTTAGTCAACACAACGCCCGTGACGTCCATAACTTCGTTAAACTTAGAAGCAACGTTGACAGCGTCCTGACCTGTCATAGAGTCGACTACGAGAAGTATCTCGTGCGGATTAAACGTCTTTTTAAGTCCGCTGATTTCGTCCATCAACTCTTCGTCAATATGCAATCTGCCTGCGGTATCTACAATAAGAACGTCGTTGCTATCGTGTTCGGCTTGTTTAAGCGCTTCCTTGACAATCTTTTGAGGATTGATTTGTCCCTTTTCAAAAACAGGCACATTGGCGTTCTTACCTACTATCTGCAACTGCTTTATCGCCGCAGGTCTATATATATCGCATGCTACAAGCAACGGATTTTTGCCTTGCTTGCGTAGCATTACGGCAAGTTTTCCGCACATAGTCGTCTTACCGCTACCTTGAAGTCCGCACATAAGTATTATTGTAGGCGGTTTGTCGGCAATATTGATTTTGCTGTGATTGGTACCCATTATGGCAATAAGTTCTTCGTTTACGACCTTGATTACCTGCTGGGTAGGGTTAAGACCTTTGAGTATGTCGTCGCCTACAGCCTTTTCGCTGACGTTGTTGATAAACTGCTTGACTACCGAAAGATTTACGTCCGCTTCCAAAAGGGCAATACGGACCTCTCTCATAGCTTGTTTTACCTCAAGCTCGGTGAGCTTGCCTTTGTCCTTCATTTTGGAAAATATATGCGACAGTCTTTCGCTAAGTCCGCTGAACGCTCCCATATTCCCTCCTCTAGGCGTCTCAATCTTTGAGAATATCCATTGCCTTTTTTAATTTTTCTTGTCCGACTTCGCCACAGTCTGGCAAAGCCTCTTGCAATAAGTCTATCACACTTTGCGACTTCTTGGCAAGTCCTAACTTCTCTTCATAACTCTCAAGTTGTTTCTCTGCCCTCTTCAAAGCGTCTCTCACGCCTTGCGGAGATATGTCGTATTCCTCTGCAAGTTCGCTTAGTGACATATCCAGATTGTAATAGCCGTCGATAAGCTGTCTTTGATAATCCGTCAACAGACTTCCGTAATAGTCATTGTATATGCTGATAAATAGTCTGTCTTTCTTCTCCATATCTCTAAAGCACTTTCACTTTATAAAGGTTTTTGCCTTTATATCTTAGCACTTCAATTATTGACTGTCAAGAAATATTTAATAATAAATTTAAGAAAAGCGTATAAAAAAAAACCGACCGAAGTCGGTTTTTTGTTTATTATGTCTTGTTAGTTTTCTGCAATATACGCTTTTACTGCGTCTATTGCGTCTTTCGGAATATTAACCTTTGTCGTTCCAAAATTAGAAAATTTAACCTTTACTTCAATTCCTGACGCTGTAATATGATCATTAGGATAAGTATTATGACTTTCTAATATCTTAAATGAGATTCCAGAAATTCTTCCATTTGTAATTGCAATATTATAATCACCAAATATATCATAACTATACACATCATCCCCGCGTATCTCCTCACGTCTAAATTCTGAGCGTGATCTATAACCTGCGTCGGTCTTTATAAAATCACAATATCCTTGATATAATGCGCACTGAAAAAAGAATATATAAAACAATTTACTATCAACTATATAACTTATTGAAATCTCTTCATCTTTATAATTGTAATCTGAAAGAGAATCTACATCCCAAATTTTATTACCATTAGCTGAAGTCGCAAAATACAGACTATACAGTCTATTGTTATAATTAGTTATATAACAAGTACTATAATCTTTTAGATACAAAGATTCTTCAGAAAATTTATAACATATCTCGCCAATTTCCTCTCCATCTTTTTGGCTGAAATCCATCGAACAATTATAATATTTATTATACTGTAAAATCGAAGCCCAAGCGCTTGCGGAAGGAGTTTGTCCGACTTCTTCAGCAGGGGTATAAAAACGATATTCATTACTACCATTAATTTTGTAATTCACTACGTAGACTGCTCTTTTGCAAGTATAGTCGGAAAGACTTGAAATTTGTCCGCTTGACTTTTCGATATACTCTACTTCGCCTTTTTCTGCGCTTACAAGAGCGTCCATAAGTTCTTCTTTAATAGCGAGTTCGTTAATTTCCTCTTGAGTAAGGTCAGAAATCTTTTCGTAAGCTACGTACTCCGCCGTAAACGACATTCCACTAATCTCCTCCGCCAAGAAACCTTTTACTGCGTCTTCTACACTATCGTAAGTTGTTTGCGATATTGCGCCGACGAATGGCTCGCCGTAATCTTGAGGCTCGTCGTCATTGTCATTACAACCGACAAAAGCCAAGACGCAAGAAATAGCCATAAGCGCTATCAAAATTGTTGCTACTGTTTTTTTCATTTGATTTTTCTCCTTATAAATTTATTTGATTAAGTCTATTATAATGTTAGACATATCGAACAGTCAAGCAAAAATGTAAGATATATCTTACACTAACAATATGAAAAATTTATTTCCTCAAAGACTAACCGAACTGCTGAAAATTAATAATTTATCCAAGAGAGCGCTTGCAAGAGAAATCGGAGTTTCCGTTGCGAGCATTTCCGATTGGTCTACGGGTAAAGTTCAGCCGACTGCTGAAAATATTTATTTAGTAGCAAAATATTTTAATGAGTCGTCAGACTATCTCTTGGGTCTTGAAGACTAAATTGAACATTGTTCAATCATATTAAGTGTTTATAAAAATTGATTAAAAACATAATGATAAACTGCATATAAAAAAATTATTCCCATAACTGAACATTGTTCAATTATGGGAATTTTTGTTGATATGTGTCGATAAAATAGGTTGAGATAACTCTATTCATTTCACCTTGAGCGAAGCGTAGCGTAGTCGAAAAATCTTTACCTTTTTATACTGTTGAGATTTCTCCACTACACTTCGTTTCGGTCGAAATGACATAACACTAGATTTCTCCACTGCGGTCAAAAAGACATCAGGAGCCATATTGTTCGACGAGAAGGGAGATAGGCAAAAAATAAAATAGCGGATTTTTTGTCAAGATAGTCTTTGGCGAGGGGCGTCGTACTTTATGTACGTCGGCATGAGCCAAAGGCTGTATTGGCGGAAAAGACGCATTTTAGATTTGACTAGCCTCACTTCAAGGCGAACACAAACTAAAATAACTCATCGATAAAGAACTTAGCGTCAAATTCGAGCAGGTCATCAATCCCTTCGCCTACGCCTATAAAACATACCGGCAATTCTTTTTCGACGGAGATTGCAAAGACTACTCCGCCCTTTGCCGTGCCGTCGAGCTTATTTAGGATAATGCCGTCCATATCTATAATTTCGTCGAAAGCCTCTACTTGCGACAAAGCGTTTTGTCCTGTAGTAGCATCAATTACTATATACGTGCGATAGTCAGCCTCGGGATATTCTCTTTCTACAACCTTATTTATTTTACCAAGTTCATTCATAAGGTTTTTCTTATTTTGAAGTCTACCTGCCGTATCTATCAAGACTACGTCAGTGTCTTTTGCCTTTGCCGACTTAATAGCGTCGAATACAACTGAAGCCGGATCACTTCCTTCGTCATGCTTGATAATACGCACCTTGGCTCTGTCCGCCCATACTTCAAGCTGTTCGCCTGCGGCGGCTCTGAAAGTGTCTGCGGCGGCTAGAACTACGCTCTTGCCTTTATTCCTAAAATATTTGGCAAGTTTGCCAAGAGCCGTAGTCTTACCTACGCCGTTTACTCCAGCTACCAATATTACCAAAGGATAGGAATATTCTTCAATATCATAATTGATTGCGTCAATCATTATGCTTTTGAGAAGTTCTTTGCCGTCCTCAGCCTTTTTTATCTTCTTCTTAAAACAAGCGTCCTTGAACTCCTCGAGAATCTGTTCCGTAGCCTCTACGCCAAGGTCAGAAGAAATTAAAGTATTCTCTAATTCTTCGTAAAACTCGTCGTTAAGCTCTCTTCCTGCAAAGAGTTGGTACATCTTTTTAGAAAAGGCTTCTTTGGTACGTTTTAATCCTTTTATAAGTTTATCAAAAAATCCCATAGGACACTCCTTTTTATTTTAATAGGTTGAGATTTCTCCATTACGCTACGCTCCAGTCGAAATGACAGATATTACCTGGATTTTTTACTTCCCATTCGGTGAGGAGGGAGATAGCGAACCATATTCGCTGGAGCGAGTGCGGAGATTAGTTGTATTTTTGCCCGTGCTAGGGCGAAATGAAGTCGTCAAATGTACTTGCCGTACATGTCGACTTCTTGAGTCCCGACGTTAGGGTAAAAAGACGGCTGATATACGCAGTCGGTGACTACTAGTAACAACCTCTGCTACGCACTTGGTTCGGCTTGCTTCACCGCATCGGCTAGGTTAACCGCAACTACCTTGGATACGCCCTTTTCCTGCATGGTTACACCGTACAATCTATCGGCAAGTTCCATAGTAGGCTTACGGTGAGTAATGACGATAAATTGAGTTTCGTCGCTAAATCTCTTGAGGTATTGAGCGAATACGCCTACGTTACCGTCGTCAAGCGCGGCTTCTACCTCGTCGAGAATACAGAAAGGCATAGCTTTCATTCTCAATATGGCGAATAGAATTGCCATAGCTGTAAGCGCCGTTTCACCACCGCTCAAAAGCGTGATTGACTGCAACTTCTTGCCCGGAGGCTCTGCCAATATCTCTATACCCGCATCGAGCTCCGATTGCCCCTCTTCCGTAGGCAATATTACGAGTTTACCGCTACCGCCACCAAAGAGTTCCTTAAATATGACTTCAAAGTTTTTGCTTATCTTTGTAAATTCCGTATTAAACTGATCAAGAATTTGCTTGGATAATTGCGCAACAATCTTAGTCAAATCGTTATACGTATTCTCAAGGTCGGTAATTTGCGACACATAAGTTTGATACGTTTCGTCTACTGCCTTAAAGTCTTGGATAGCGTCTACGTTGACGTTGCCTATTTCCTTTATAGACTTATTGAGTTGACGAATTTCCTGCTTAACTGTAGTGATATCAAATTCTTCAAAACGCAGTGGCAACGCCGTTTCGTAGTCAAGGTCGTATTCTTCTTTCATCTTGACTTGCATAGCGGTCATAGTATCTTCAACCCTTTGAAGTTCGTTCTCGCACTTAACCTTATTTTCATTGATAGACATAAGGGCTTTGCCCGCATTGTCCTTTCTCTCAACAAGTTCGCCTATAAGCTCATTGAGTTTCTTTTTATATTCGTCAGCCTCAGCGACTTGAGCGTTGATCTCTTCAAGTTGTTTTTGGTACTTCTCGGGAAGTTCTACGCTCTTATCTTCCGTCATTCTAGCTATTATCTCTTGCAAATTGGCAAGATTTGCGCGTTGTGACGAATTCTCCTCGGTGAGATTCTCAATCTCGCCCTTAAGTCTTGCTATATTCTCCAAGTCGTTGTCAATAGTAGCCTGCAACTTAGCGCAACTCTCTCTTAATTGAGTAAGTTTTTCGTTAAGTTGATCTCTTAGACGGTTTTTCTCTTCATATTCCTCTCTGGTCTTTGACGCTAAAGAGTCTACGTTGAGTTTTGCCACGCTAAAATCTTTTCCCTTTTCGCCAAGAATTTGCAATGCGTTGTCAATATTCGTCAAACGCTCCTCAAATTCTCTCTTGGATGACTTCCTCTCGTTCAAAGACGTCAAGATAGCGTTGATATTAGTTACGACCTTATCGAGTTTACCGTTTTCCGTAGCGACAGACACTTGGAAATTCTTAATCTCCTCGGTATATCCCTCCAACTGCTCCTCGTAATCGGCAAGGTCGCCGTCATCGGACGCCAATCTCTTTTCCAGTTTAGCTTTTTCGTCAATCAACTTCTGCAAAAGTTTTTCGTTGTCCTCGATAATTCTCTCATACGACAAAGCCTTTGTCGTATTACCTCTTCTCGAACCGCCGGTGATTGCTCCGGTCGTGCTCAACAAGTCGCCTTGAAGCGTAACGATTTTTACGGAGTATCTATACTTCCTAGCTATCGCAACAGCATTATCCATAGTGTCTACGATAAGCGTTCCGCCAAGCAAGTTAGAGAAAACGCTGTCGTACTTTTTATCGTAACTAACTAATTGGTCGGCAAGTCCGATACAACCTCTCTCTCTTAAAATACCGCTAAATTCTCTAGGTAAATCTCTTCTTTTAACGCTGGTAAGCGGTAAGAAAGTCAATCTGCCGTACTGTCTTTCTTTCAAATAATTGATGACGTATTTTGCGTCCTCTTCGTCCTCGACGACGATATTTTGGATACCTCCGCCCAAAGCCACTTCAATAGCAGTTTCGTACTCTTTAGGCACTTTGACAAGGTCAACAACTACGCCCAAAACTCTGTCTTTGAGTTCTCTGTCGTACTCTCTGTCGCTCATCAAGCTCTTAACTGCGCTGTTAAAAGCTCCGTATTCCTTCTTGAAGTTTTTATACGTTTCAATCTGCTGTCTGCAAGCCGATATGCGAATATTTACGTCGCCCAAGTTGCTTCTTGCAAGGTCTTGTTCTTCTTTGAGCTTTTTAATCTCGCTCAACACCTCGTTACGGCTGATTGCCATTCTGTTGAGGTCATTTTTCTTGCTATTGACAATTTTTTCGTATTCTCTTTTTTGAGTTTCGAGCTCTTTTAACTGCTTATCATACTCGGCAATTTCGCCATTGAGTTCCGCAATACGGTTGAGGATAAACTCTTTCTGCGTAGTCAACTTACCGATATCAACCTTAGTTTCGCCCTCTTGCGTAACTGCGTTGATAAGTTCTTGATTGGCATTCTTTATCTTTTGATCTCTGTCTACAATATCGTTGACGATACTTACGTACTCGTTGTTGCAAGACGCGAAATCTCTGTCGGCTTCACGCTTGTCCTCGACTGCCATATTGTAATGCTCTTGAACCGTCTTGAGCTCCGCATTCTTCTCTTCTAGCGCTTTTTCGCTCTGCAGAATACGCTCCAAGCAGTCTTTTTTCTGGGTATTGAGAGAATTGATTCTCTCTTGCAAATTCTTGCCTTCGCCTCTGACTGCCTCAGTCTTGACGGCTATCTCGGTACGCTTATCTCTTAGCTTATCGATTTTGACATCAACATTGTGCAATTCGATATTTCTCTTGTTGTATTCCAAGCTCAAGTCTTCGCTTTCTTTGTACTTTTGGTTGTACTCTTCGATATAGCCTTGCAACTTGGAGTTGATTCTGTTCTTATTGCTCTCGTGGTTCTCAAATTGATATATGTATTCATTGGCCTCAAGCTCTCTCAATCTATACTTCAAATTGAGGTAATTGTGCGCGTCGTTACTTTGGCGCTCCAAAGTATTACGCTGACCCTCGAGCGTATCTTTAGCAATTCTGATTTGGTCGATATTGGCTTGAGTTTCGGCAAGTTTTTTCTCCGTTTCTTTCTTACTCTTCTTAAAGCCAAGAACGCCTGCCGCGTCTTCAAAAATGCTTCTTCTTTCTTCCGGCTTAGCGTTGATAATCTCGTTGATTCTACCTTGACCGACAATGCTGTAGCCCTCTTTACCGATACCGGTATTGCGAATAATTTCCTGAATATCTTTGTATCTGCATTGAGTATGGTTAATAAAGTACTCGCTGTCGCCGGAACGGTACAACTTTCTCGTCAATATCAACTCGTCCATATCGTAGTTGAATATTCTCGACGTGTTGTCAAAGGTCAAAGATACTTCGCAAAATGACAACTCCTTACGGATTGCCGTACCTTTGAAAATGACGTCTTGCATATTCTTACCACGCAATGTCTTGGCTCTCTGCTCTCCAAGCACCCATCTTACAGCGTCGACAACGTTGGACTTACCGCAACCGTTTGGACCTACGATAGCCGTAATACCCTCGTTGAGCGGAACGTCAATTTTGTCCGCAAACGACTTGAAGCCGAATGCTTCCATTCTTTTGAATATCATAAAACCTCACAATTATGCCCATATGGCAACAATTTTACTGATATATTATAACACAACTGATACGCTTTCGCAATAAAAATTCAATATTATATTTTTAATAAGTATATACATTTAGACATCTCTTTGATTAGTTC
>JAIDUT010000098.1 GCA_029060065.1 Clostridia bacterium
TAGTAAAATTTTAATTAGGAGATTTGGAAAATATGAAAAAGAAGATTTTAATCTCAACAGTATTAGTTATAATGATTTTATCAATGTCACTAATGCTTTTCGCGGGATGTAAAACTAAACTTTACGAACTTACCAAAAACTTCGCTATTCCAAAGGCTGAAATCGGCGCAGACACGCTTTCGCTTACCGATGACGCTGTAGAGGGCGGTATTAAAAAGATTGACAGTAGCATGTCGGCTTTTGAAATGTTGCAAGTAGGCATGGAGAATTTCTA
This sequence comes from Clostridia bacterium, assembly GCA_029060065.1. Lineage (GTDB taxonomy): Bacteria > Bacillota > Clostridia > Christensenellales > UBA3700 > RACS-045. The sequence goes on from JAIDUT010000098.1 coordinate 275, forward strand.
CAATGCTAAGTATGCGATAAACGAGTATAACGGTGGCGTAAACATGACGCTTGCCAAGACAATTAAAGTAGATCAAGCCGTTCAATCTACTAAAATAAGAAGCGGACTTGGCGACGCAGACGGCAACAATGAAAACAAAGCAACTTATTTTGCAGATAACAAGTCTTACTCGACTTTTGCAAAAATCTACGAAAAGTTCGTTATTACCCCTGACTCTTGGAATAGAAAAGCCGCAGATAAGGGTGATATAAAGTTTACTAAGCCAGGCAAGAAAATCACTGAGGTTAACAAGGGTGATACTAGCGTTAGTAAAAATGACAAAGCAGGTCGTTTAGGTTACTGGTTTGTAAAAGATAATAAGTTCGGTACAAAGAACCAATACAAGTCATTGGAAGAATTGGTTAATATAAACAGCAACAATCCTACCATTCTTTGGATGTATGAATTGTCAGCAGATAAGATTCAAAGGAAAATCGACCCCATATACGTAGAGAGTGAGAAGTGCTGGAAATTCGCATTTGAATTTAAGCCAATGGAGTCTACTGAGAAATACCGTGAAGTTATGCTTACCCAACTTCAAAACAACGCAGGTATGCCTATCGAAAACCTCGGCTTTAACCAATTGGTATTGGAAGTAGTTATGTGGGAAAACGGTATGATCAGAGCTATCAACGTAGTTGAGAACTATCAAATGAAGATGGTTTTGTCCGGTATTAGAATCAATAGCGCAGTAGTACTTACCGCAACGCAATTGTTCTCTTATAATCCTAACGAGGCAGGATATGCTATAGCTGACCACCTTGCTAAATTCTAATAAGAGCAAAACTAAAAATCTAAGGAAGAGCAAACGCTCTTCCTTTTTTATTTGTTGAGTGAAATCAAAATAAGAAAAAAATAAAGTAATTAAAGTAATAAATAATAGTGCAAAACTTAGATATATATTGTAAAATATAAGTACAATACTTAATAGTGTTTGTATTAGGAGTATTATGTTGGGAGAAGAAAAAAAGAATAGAATAATATCGATATCGATTCATGGCGCAGTAGCGCTTGCGCTACTTGCGGTTTTGATATTTCTTTGTTTCAAAAATAGCGCCGGAGAATACTATGACCTTGCTATTGACAAGGCTCTTTCTAAGTCGATAAACGGCAACTGGGCTAAGACTGCATTTGCGTTTTTGTTTTCAATAATAGCAGAGTATCCCGCATATTTTATATTACCTATATTTGCAGTAATGCTCTTTTACAGTGACGACCTCATTGCATATAAGTGGCGTAAGCCTTTTAAGGTACTTATGGCGGTGATGAGTATTGGAGGTTGGGTAATTCTTTGCTTTAAGAGCGAAGTTGCCGACATGATTCAGGCTAGAGGTTTGGACGGTATGAAGTTCTATGCCTTAATGGGCATACTAGCGCTTTGCGCGTCGGGACTTGGTTTGTATCTAGGCAAATTTATTCCCAAGAAGACCAGATATATTCTCTTTAAGTTTGCTATATTCGCAATTTGCTATTTGCTTGTTGCTCTTGTCGTAAATCAAGCGATTAAAACGGTATGGCACAGAATGAGATTTAGGGATATGCTCAAAGAAAACAACCTTGGACATGACGGCTATTCTTATTTCACGCCTTGGTTCAAGCCTGATACTACAAGAATAGTACTGAATGACGATTATCACTATTCTTCCTTTCCGTCGGGACATACCAGTTCAGCGACACACATTTTCTTATTGTGTACGCTCTATAGAATATTGCCCAAGTGGCGTGAGAAAAAGTGGCTTAAGTATACGCTTTACGGAGTATGCTCGGCATTTGTATTGTTGACGGCAATATCGCGTATTTGCGACGACGCTCACTTCCTTTCCGACGTAATTTGGGGATTTGCAATATCTTATACTATATACAAAGTTTTGGATAAGTTGTTTTTCAGAAAGGGCAATAACTTCGCCGTAGCGGAGCAAGCGCTGGCTAATATACAAGATAGTATTAATTTAGAGCAACAGACGCAGTAAAACGGGCGGTATATAATGGCAAAATTCAACAAGTCAATGTTTGCCTATCTTAAAGACGAAACGGAGAGACTTCCGGATACAAACAAGGTTTGGGACTTTTTCGGAGCGTCGATAGGTATAAAAAAATTTAAGGAAACAGTCAAGAGTTTTGGCGGTTATCTTCAGACTTTGGGAATAAGCAAGGGTGACAACGTGGTATTGTGTCTTGGTAATATTCCCAATGCTATTGTATGTTTTTACGCCATAAACGCCATTGGCGCCATAGCTAATCTGGTGCACCCTCTCATTCCGCGCGACGGACTTGAGAAGATAGCAAAAGATATGGATAGCAAGGCATTTATATTATTTGACGAATTTTTCTACAAATACGATTTTCTCAACAATAGCGACAAACCTGTGATTTTGTGTAGCGTAAGCGACTTTCTGCCTAAAGCGTATAAGATACCTTACAACGTATATAAGCGCAGTAAGATTAAGAATATTAAATATAGCGACCGTATAGTCAAATTCAAGGACACTTTGAACAAATTTGATATTAGCGACGTTGACATTAAGGGAGATGATATTGCCATATATATGCACAGTGGCGGTACTACCGGTGTGTCAAAGACCGTAATGCTTTCCAATGATTCTTTCAATCACTTGGCTGATAACGCTATAGACCTTATCGGCGGTGGTGTGGACGATAAAGACGGCATGCTTATGGTTTTGCCGTTGTTCCACAATTTTGGTTTGGGAATATGTATGCATACTGTACTTTGCGGTGGCGGACAAGCTGTTATGATGCCTAAATTTAATCCAAAAGGCGCATGTAGATTGATAGGTCGGGCACGAGTGACTTATATTGCCGGCGTACCGAGTATGTATTCTAAGATGCTTGCCTGCGGTAAATTTAAGGGCAGAAAGCTCAAAAAAATCAAGAATTGCTATTGCGGTGGCGAAAAGATATCCAAAGAACTTAAAAAGACTTTTGAGGACACTATGGCTAAGCATGGCAATCCTATCAAGCTTTGCGCGGGCTACGGTTTGACTGAAGGCGGTATTTGTTGCGTCAATACAATGGATATTCACAAGGATAACTCAACGGTTGGCAAACCTATAAAGAATAACTATTTTGCAATCGTAGACGATAATAATGACTTTCTTAAGCCTTTGGAGCGCGGTATGATTGTTATAGCATGCAATACTATGATGACCGGATATTACAATTCTCCCGATCTTGACAAAGAAGTATTCTTCACCGATAGTCAAGGCGTGAAATGGCTAAAGACTGGCGATATAGGATATATGGACGAAGAGGGCTACGTATACTTTGTCGACAGAATCAAGAGAATGATAAAAATAAGCGGTATCAATATATATCCGCAAGAGATTGAGGACTGCGTCAACGCGTTTGACGGCGTATTAAGGTCTTGCGTAATACCTTATCAAGAAAACGGCAAGAACTTTCTTAAATTGTATATTGTGACCGAGGACGGCGTAGTATGCGACGAAGCCTTTATGTCTGCGCTACGAGAGTATATCGGCAATAATTTGCTCAAATACAATATGCCCAAAGTTATTGAACGTGTGGACTCGTTACCGCTAACTCAAATAGGTAAAGTTGACTTCAAGAAACTTCAGGAGTCTTTAACTAATATTCAATAACAGGTCACGTCAATAAGCATTATGTGAAGCGGTTAAGGCATATCTATAAGCTATCTTGCAGACGTAATCTACTATTTTTGAGTTGTTGTTACGGTCATAGACGTATATCTTTTTGTCAAAATCGGCAAGCTGGTCGAGCATTTTAAGCAACGTTTCCTTATTAAGTTCCTTTTCTTCAAGCATGAGCGCGTAACCTTTCTGGGTTAGGTAGCGCGCGTTGAGAACCTGGTCGCCTCGAGAGGACTTATTTGCCAAAGGTATATATAAAGCCTTTTTATTTAGCGCATTTATCTCCGTAGAAGCTCCTGCGCCACATCGAGATATAATAAGATCGCTTGCAGAGATATAGTCTTGTATATCGTCGGTATACTTTATTTGAATATAATTTTTGTGTTCGATAGGTTCCATTGTATTACCGCAAATATGAATAACTTGGTATTTACGGCACAGTTCGTCAAGACAGTTGTATATGACGTCATTTATCGCCTTTGCGCCGAGAGAACCGCCCATTATCAGAAGAATTGGAGTATAGTGGTTAAGTGAGTGCTTCTCAAAGACGGTTTGAGGATGAGTGTCAAAAAAGTCCTTGCGAATAGGGTTGGCAAAAACTTTTGCCTTTTGTTTGCTACAAGTGCAGTCAAAACAGGTTATAATACCCTTTGCAAAACGACTGTTAAGTTTGTTAGCGAGTCCTAGTGAGTAATCCGACTCGTGGCATACTGTAGGTATTGATAGGGATTTTGCTGCGTATACCACAGGCATGGCGACATATCCGCCTTTAGAAAATACTACGTCAACATTGTTTTCCAAAAGTATTTTCTTTGCGTCCTTTACATATCTGGGAAGTTTTATCGGTATTGACAAATTTTTGCTTAACTTGCTTCTGTCTAGTTTTATGCAATCGCAGTGATAGAAAGGGACGTTGAATTTTTTGCAAATATCGTATTCCATTTTATCCTTGTTGCCTATATATATAACTTTATCAAAGTGTTTGTATAAATCGTCGAGTAGTGCCATGTTTGGCATTACATGTCCTGCAGTGCCTCCGCCCGTAAGAGCAATATTCATAATTGTACCTCCAAAATTTTATCTACATTAGTGTTTGCGTTAAAAGCGAATTTATGAGCCTATATGCTTACTCATAGATATGATTAAATTTCGGGAGAAGTGAAAATGCTCTTGCCAATCCCTTGGCGTACGATTGGGGAGAGCCTATAATAATAGCGGGAAGTAACGCGAAAATTGATATTTGAACAATGTTCAATATTAAATTTTTCAAATATTTTAAGAAAAAGTTAAGGTTAAAGAGGTAGAATTTAATGTTCAGTATGCGTCGTGAAATCAGCGAAATTTTCAAAAAAGTAAGTTTTGGCGAAAGTTTTATTAAGAGAAATGACGTTGAAGTTATGTAATAAAAATGCTGAAAAATGCTTAATTATCATAATTGAACATTGTTCAAATGTAAAATTTCGGTTAATCTTTGAAAATTTTGGGGTAAAACGTTTCTTTAATACTTGAAAATATTAAAAATATATTATATAATATATTTAC
>JAIDUT010000099.1 GCA_029060065.1 Clostridia bacterium
TTTTCTTTTTTTTTAATGATTCTGCGACAAACGAGATATATACGTGTCTTTTAGTAGTCAGAGTCAGATTGGTATTAGAGACAGATATATACGACTTCTATTCTCTCGGAGTAGGCGATGTGGTTGGAGTATCCGCGGAGCAGTCCAAGGGTATTGGCGATTTATTGGATTTAGTGACTGAGAGCCTTCCTAAGACTGCCCCTGACAAGGACGAAGAGGTGATAAATATTGCCATAGTCGGCAAGCCAAACGCAGGCAAAAGCTCCATTACCAATAAGCTCTTGGGATATGAGAGAGTTATCGTCAGCGATATAGCCGGAACGACGCGCGACGCTATTGATACTGCTTTTGAGTGGAACGGCAAGAAATTCAATTTAATAGACACAGCGGGTATACGCAAGAAGAGCGCGGTTGACGAGGGAATAGAGCAATATTCCGTACTGCGTTCTTTGTCGGCGATTAGGCGAGCCGACGTAGCGCTTATCGTCATAGACGCAGAGGCAGGTATGAGCGAGCAGGATATAAAGATATGCGGATACGTTCACGAGCAAGGCAAGCCGTCGGTAATAGTTATGAATAAATGGGATGCCGTAGAGAAAGACACTTTCACTATCAATACTTTCAACAAGAAGATGCAAGGCGACCTCAAATTTATGGACTATTTTCAATCTATATACGTATCGGCATTGACAGGTCAGCGTGTGGACAAGATACTTGCTTTGGCATGCGAAGTCTACGAGCAGTCTATTCGCCGAGTACCGACCGGACTTCTCAACGATATTATTGCAGACGCAGTCGTTGCGGTAGAACCTCCGTCGCACAACGGCAAGAGATTGAAGATATATTACGTCACGCAGGGCAGTATACAGCCCCCTACTTTCGTATTTTTTGTCAATGACGGCAATCTAATGCATTTCAGTTACGAGCGATACTTGGAGAATACACTTCGCAAGACTTTTGAGTTTAAGGGTAGTCCTATTAAACTTATTTTCCGCAACCGCAAACAAGAGAGTTAGTATCGGCGCCGGTATTGGGTTAACCAAGTGGAATATTAAGGAAAATTCGCAAAAACCTTGCAACTCAGTAATTGATATGATAAAATAATAAAAAATAATACGCATAGTTAAGGTAGATAAAAAATTTATATATATAAAACAAACTAGGAGTGTTTATGAACTACAGTCAGTTGTCAAAAGAAGAACTTCAACAGATTTACGATTTGCAAAAGAACGAGTATGACAATCTCGTATCACAAGGCTACAGCGTTGACATAGCAAGAGGTAAGCCTTGCAACGAACAGCTTGACATAGCTATGCCTATGTTGAATATCGAGGGACTTGATAAGATGCCTAAGAGCTATCGCAATTACGGCATGCTCGACGGTATTCCCGAGCTTAAAAAGATTTTTGCTCAAATGCTTGGAGTAAATACCAACGAAGTTATTTTGGGCGGTAGCAGTTCGCTTAATCTCATGTACGACACGATACAAAGAGCGTTGCAGTTTGGCATAATGGGCGCCGAGCCTTGGAATAAAAAACCTGTCAAATTTCTATGTCCTGTTCCGGGGTATGACCGTCACTTTGCGATATGCGAGCATTTCGGCATAGAGATGATCAACGTACCTATGGACGCACACGGTCCGAATATGGATCTAGTAGAGCAACTCGTTGCCAACGACGGAAGTATCAAAGGTATTTGGTGCGTACCTAAGTATTCTAATCCTACTGGCGTAACTTATTCCGAAGAGGTAGTAAGGCGTCTTGCGGTTATGAAAGTTAAGGCAAAGGACTTTAGAATTTTCTGGGACAACGCTTACGTAGTCCACGATTTGACGGATACTCCCGACGTATTGGCTAATATAATGGAGCTTTGTAAAGAAGCGGGCAATGAAGATAGAGTATATCAATTTGCTTCCACCTCTAAGGTTACAATGGCAGGAGCAGGCGTGAGCTGTATCGCGACGAGCTTAAACAACGTCAAGGATATTCTTTCGCATATGACTATGCAGACTATAAGTTACAACAAAGTATGGCAATATATCCACTATCTTTTCTTGAAAGATATGGACAACGTACGCGAAATAATGAGAAAGCAAAGGGATATTATTAAACCTAAATTCGATACTCTCTTACGCGCTTTTGAGGACAGTTTTGGCGAAGATAGCGGTATAGCTACTTGGACCAACCCCAACGGCGGATACTTTATTACTTTGGACGTTCTCGACGGTTGCGCAAAGAGAGTATGTATGCTTTGCAAAGAAGCAGGTTTGACTTTGACGTCGGCAGGCGCTCCGTTCCCATACGGCAGAGACGTCAACGACAGAACTTTGAGAATAGCTCCTACGTTTACGTCCGATAGCGACCTTATCGTAGCAACGCAGATTCTTACGTGTTGTGTGAAGTTGGCTTGCGTGGAGAAACTTCTTGAGAAGTAATCAACGTAAACGCGTATAGCGCAGTGGAGAAATCTCAATCGTATCCTAGGCGTCCCCTTGAGGGGAAGCTGTCACGAAGTGACGAATGGGTGTAAATATATAAAGGAGTAACGTTATGAAGTTAGTAATCGCTTCCGACCTACACGGCTCAAGTTATTACGCCAATAAGATAAAGGAAATTTTTCTTAGAGAGCAGGGCGATATGCTTGTACTTTTAGGGGACATATACTATCATGGACCGCGTAATCCATTTCCCAAGGACTATGCGCCTATGCAAGTAGCAGAAGTTCTCAACTCCTTGAAAGATAAGTTGTTGGTCATCAAAGGTAATTGCGATAGCGAAGTAGATACGCTTATCAGCGAATTTGACTTTACGGAGTTTTCGCAAATCTGCGTTGACGGAGTTAAAATCACGCTTACGCACGGACATAAGTTTAACAAGGACAATATGCCCACCAACGCCGGCGACGTTATGTGTTACGGTCACTTCCACACGGGCTTTATCGACAAGATTGGCAATACGGTAGTAGCTAATGCAGGATCGTTATCGTTACCTAAAGACGGAACGGCGCACAGTTATTTAACAATACAAGACGGCATTATTACTCTCAAGGATATTGACAGTAATATTTTGGATAGCAAAAAGATAAAATAAATCGAGGTAATTATGAGCAACAAAAAGTTTGATACGAGGGTACAAGCGCTCAAATACGAAGTGCTTAAACAATTAGTTCAAGCCTATGACAAGGGCGATATGTCACAGATATATATTGATATACCCAAGTCTATATCTCCCGGACCTAAGCCTAGTTTTAGATGCTGTATATACAAAGAACGGGCGATTGTCCAAGAGAGAATTAAATTAGCTCTAGGCGGTGACAAGAGCAATCCTAATATCGTCGAAGTAATAGAGGTTGCTTGCGACTCCTGTCCTATAAGCGGTATGTATATTACGCCCGCTTGCAGAGGTTGTATAGTCCACAAGTGCCAAGAGGCATGTCCAAAGGATGCAATCACCATTGTAGACAACAAGCCTGTCATTGATATGACAAAGTGTATCAAGTGCGGTAGATGCGCTAAATCGTGTCCTTATGACGCAATCATAGAACAGTCGCGTCCTTGCATAAAGAGCTGTAAGGTCAAGGCGTTGTCTATGGACGAATACGATAGAGCCAAGATTGACAACGATAAGTGTATTGCTTGCGGTGCTTGCGTCTACAACTGTCCGTTCGGAGCAATAGTAGATAAGTCTTTCCTTTTCGAAACTTTAGATATGCTCAAAGAGGCAAAGGAAAACGGCGGTAGAGTATTCGCAATCATTGCGCCTGCTATAGCATCACAGTTTAAGCCTGCTACTTTCGGTCAACTTGTTACCGGTATCAAAGCTCTTGGCTTTGACAGGGTATACGAAGCGGCTTTAGGCGCGGATATTACGCTATACAAGGAAGCTAAAGAGTTCGAAGAAAAGAAATTGATGACGACTTCTTGCTGTCCTTCTTTCGTGATGTTTATAGAGAAGAACTTTCCGGAACTTGTTAAGTACATATCGTCTTCACCGTCGCCAATGGTAGAAACGGCAATGCTTCTAAAGCGTAAGTATCCCGACATCAAGACGGTATTTATTGGACCTTGCACCAGTAAAAAACTTGAATACAGAATGGAAAAGACCCAAGGCGCAATCGACAGTGTAATTTCATTTGAAGAATTGCAAGCGCTATTAGATGCAAGGGATGTAGATTTGCTTGTTCAAGAAGAAATGAATATCGACGACGCGTCTGACATGGGCAGAGTATTCGCAAAGTGCGGAGGTATCTCTTCAGATATATCCAAACTCGTTGAGGGTGTAGAGCCTGTTGCAATGAGCGGTATCGAAGAGTGCAGAGCCAACTTGCTTAAACTCAAATTCAACAAGACTACAGCCAATTTCTTTGAGGGTATGGCATGCGACGGCGGTTGCTTAAACGGTGCGCTTTCGCTCCATCACGACGTAAAGAACGTAGTTGAGATTGATAAATACTCCAACAGCGCAAGCCACAAGGGCATTGACAGCGCCGTAGAGATGTATAGAGAAAGTCTGAACAAAAACAAAGACTGACAGGTAGACATTATATAATGACATTTAACTATATTCAACTGTCATTTCGACCGCAGTGGAGAAATCTCAACCTTGCGATGTCATTATTCTTGGCGTCCCCTTGAGGGGAAGCTGTCACGAAGTGACTGAAAGGTTGTAAACCAACAAAAACACGCAAAAAATTGCGTGTTTTTCATTTTACTACTAAATTTTCTACAATTTAGAAAATCTCTTTGTTATTTCCAAAAAAAGTATACTTTTCTTGTAATCGCCTGAAAAGGCGTATTTTCTCAA